>CAMRCV010000116.1 GCA_947041065.1 uncultured Mycoplasma sp. | reverse complement strand
AAAAAGCATTTTTATGCTTTGGGAATGCTGGAGATTTTGTTTATTATAAAAAAACATCAAGCCTCAAGCAGCCAAAGAAACTAATGGAGGTATTATGGCATACTCTATCATTCAAAAGGCAATTGCTCCAAAAAATAATTGGTATGCTGTATCACACATTATTGAAAACAATGGACCCTTAATTGGTCCAAATAAAAGTCCGAAAATAATATAGAAAAGTGTTTCGACACTTATATTAAACTTTCCTGGTAAAAATTGTTTCAAAAGAAAAACAACAACAAAATACATTGTCATCATAATTCCCATAAGTGCAATATCAAATGTTGTGAATTTAAAATTGTTTTTAAAGCTGTTTTTAAACTTTTGAATTGATGTCATATTTCACCAACCTTAAAATTTCTTCAACAAAATAAAATGATCCAATAAATAAAATTTTTTTATCCAATATTTTAATAAAATTTTGTAAAGAATATATTTTCCCGAACTCTTGTGGGTAATCGAAATTACTCAAAGCACGAGAGCTTTTATTTTGATAAATAAAAGTATTTTCTTTATCAAAATGTTTCATGATTTTTTTAACATCTTTATCAGAAGATAATGACACTATATAATGATCAAAGACAATGTTGTTTTCCTTGAAATAATGAAGAGTTTCTTTGATGGCTTCTTCATTGTGCCCTGCATCAACATAACAATCATAACCATTGATTTTTACTTCTTGCGCCCTACCCACAGGAAGGTTAAACAAACGAGATTCAACGTCAAATTCAGACTTAAGAATATACTTTGATAATTCTTTATTTTGTTCATGAATATTTTTGGATTTAATTTTGACAGCTTGCATATTTTTGTTGCCTACCAACTTAGCTCTTTCTTTTAAAATATCTTCACTCAATTTATTAATTGTAGTTGGATAAAATACTTTATTTTTTTCTTTAATAGCGAAAGCTTTGTCGGTTGATATTTTTTCTAATTTTGAACCTAATATTTTTTCATGATCAATACTAATTGAGGTAAAAATTGTTAAATCAAAATCAAGGTAATTAACAACATCTTTTTTAGCACCAATTCCTGATTCAAAGATGGCGATATTAATTCTTTTTGTTTCCAAATAAGCAAGACAAGCTAAAAACATTAATTGAAAAAAACCGAATGTATATTTAGGAAATTTTATGTGAAGGTCAATCATGTATTCTTGCAAATCTAAAAAAGGAATATTTTCATTATTTACTTTGATTCTTTCTTCCAAATTAAAAATGTGTGGAGAGGTAAATAAACCAACTCTATTTCTATCTTTGACAAGATTATCATTTAAGTATTTTGAAACACTTCCCTTACCGTTAGTTCCAACGACATGAATTTTTTGATAATTCATTTTTCAACCCATTTTTTTAACAATGTTTCTGAATTGAGGTAATGTTAATTTACCTGTTAGCTTAAAAAGAGTGTTCTCCATTAATTGATTTATTTTAGACTCCATAATAACTCCTTGCAAGAAAATTAACTATTTAAACGATAAATTAGGGCGGTCAGAATCTTCTTCTTTTGTAAAGATGAAAGTTATAAATAAAATATTATTCTTTTTCGTTTATAGTTAAAAAAATTATAACATTATTTATTTAAAACTCTTTTAATATGAATTGATTAACTTATATATTTATGATTTTTTAGATTTTGGTTTTACTGGATCTGGTTTTGGCTTTACTGGAACTGCTTTTGGTTTTACTGGACCTGCTTTTGGCGTTGCTGGATCTGCTTTTGGTGTTTTTTCAATGTTGGGGGTTGGGATTTTGCTGTTAATTTCTTTTTCTTTGGACTTTAATTCCTTTTTCAAAGCATTAATTTCTTTTTTCAAAGCATCAATTTCAACATTTAAAGGTGTAATAGTTTCACCATATTCAATATAATCAGAACAAACAAGATCTAAATAAATATCTACTTGGGTTGGAGAATAACCGTTAATAACTGTTTCAAATTTTTTATTCACTATTTTTTTGTAAGTTAATTTCATAATTCAAATTATACATTTAAAACATTTGTGTTTTTTAATTTTTAAAATTAAGTTTTGTGGGAGAAAGATTATTCAAAACAAATTTTAAAAAATTTTAAAAACCTATATATTTTTGCTATAATTCTTTAACATTAAATTTAAATAATAATCTTAGGAGAATGAAGGAAATATGTTTTCAAAAAATAAATACAAAGCGATGGCAATGATTGCCAGTTTAGCACCCATGGCATTAGCGAGTACATTTGTGGCAAATCAACAAACAACAAATTTAGTTGAGACAGTACAAGTAAAAACACCAATTAATAAAGTGAGTAAGGTGTCAACATTTTCTGAATTTAAAGAAAATAACAATACCGTTATCTCAACAAAAGAAAATGTTTCTGAAAAAGCCGTTGCTAATAATAAACAAAATAATTTCATTATAACTGTTTCTGTTTTGGGTGGCGTATTCTTGTCTTTGATGGTATTATTTATCACTATAATAGTTAA
>CAMRCV010000115.1 GCA_947041065.1 uncultured Mycoplasma sp. | reverse complement strand
GGGTATAGTTACTGCTGCTGAAATGAAGAAATTTACAACAACAAACTCTTCAATTGATTTAGAAAAATTAACTATCATTAAAAAATTATTTAATATAGATGATACTTTAAATACATTAGTCATTAATGGATTGATGATTTCTAAAACCACTGATGAATTAGGAAAACACACACTTTTATTAACAGCAAAACCAGGGCATATTATGAATGATTCTGAAACCGTATCATCAATTTTGTTCGAATCAAAAATTAATTTTAATATAACATCAATTCAATCTGATTTGATAAGTGTAACTGCACGAGAAATATTGTTAATTACAGAAAATATTACTAATATTGATTTAGACATTTTGGAAATAATTAAAAAAGCTTTTGTTATTCCACCAATAATTAATGTACAAGATTTGCTTTTAGGTTTAAAGATATCTAAAATTGCTTTACCTACACCAAATACTTACAAATTAGTTTTAACAATAAACCCAGGATATATTATTAACGATTCTTTAAATGAATTGCAATCAGAAGAATTTACATTAGAAATAATCAATTTATCAGTAACTGACAAAAGTATATTAGAAGAAATTACTCCTGAAGAAATGATCAATATAACAGGAATTAATCAAAATATTGATGAAACTAAATTTAATATTATTTCAAAAGTTTTTGACATAGATCCTTCTATTAAAGAAGACGTGTTGAAAGGTCTTGAAATTAAAAGAAATGGTCCTGAATCAGGAAACACTTATACACTTATTTTAACTGCTAAACCAGGATATACAGTTAATTCAATAGAATTTATAACATCAAAAGAGTTTACTGTTATCATAGATTTATTAGTTACTAATAAACCTTCAAACGAAATGACTATAAGTGGAACAGAAATAGACAGCATTTCTGAAACTTACCAAGATGTTACTTCAGACATACTAGATATAATGATTAAAGTATTTAGGTTTGATATGGCTTTAAGTTCAGATTTAATAAAAGGATTACAAGTAAAAAGAGTAAACTTAACAACAATTAACACACACCAATTTGTTTTAAAGGTTAAAGATGGATATAACATTAATGGAGTATTGGAATTTGTTTCTGAAACTATAATAGACACTATTGACTTAGCGATATCATTAAAATCAGAACCTGAAATAACAATATTAAGACAAGAATGAGATGATGCTAATATTAATAGTGGAGAGTTAGTTATAACTGATGAAATTTTGGCAATCATCAAAAAAGTTTACAATTTTGGAGATTTAACAGACGAACTAATAAAGAGTGAATTAACTGTTCAGAAAAGAGCTTTTGGAAATCACAAATTTCAACTTTCTTTAATTCCTCAACAAGGCTATACAATTAACAATGAAATTATTCCTTATAGTTCAGTAGAATTCTATGTTGTTTTTGATGTCATAGTAACTCCAAAAAATAATGTAACAAGCATTACTACAAACGATATTGATAAATTTACAATAAGCTTCACAACCGTTAGCGATAACCAATTGACAGTATTAGAAAAAATATTTTTAGTTGATACCCCTGTAAACTTTCAAAAAAGTGTAAAAGCTCGTAAAGTTCAAATATCTAATAATGTTTGAAAAATTGAATTACAATTATATAAAGAAAATTATACAATGAATGGTAATGAAAATGGTGTTGGAACTATTTTAGAATCAATTGAGTTTACAATCAACAATAATTTTAAAGTGACACCTATCAACTCAGAAGAAGTGCTTTTAAGCAAAAGAGAAGTTGAAAGCATTGGTTTTGATAATGAAAATATAGATAAATCAAAGCTAGAAATTATTAAAACAGTTTTTGATTTAAATGATCTTCAAGAAGATGACATTGTTGAGGGATTACAAGTTAAAAGAATAATCTCAAAATCACAAAATGCCCATACTATTACATTAATTGCAAAACCAGGATACACAATTAATAGATAAAATATTTCAAATAATAATTAATAATATATAAACCCCCATTCAAATATGTATGGGGGTTTATTTTTATAATAATTTTTATATTAACTTATTGAGTTTTTAATAATTAATAATGTTTGAAATATAAAGTTATAAAGGAAATTGATATATAATTTTAAAAGGATAATAGACAAAACAATTTCGACATTTGTAAGTAATTGGACTGGAGAGTTATGAATGTCTAAAAAAGATGAATACTTAAAAAATAAAATAATTAATTTAGTTTCTATAAGCACCAAAGATAGAACAATTTTTACAAAATTAAATTCCAACGACATTTACAACCCTTTAATCTTTTATAACCTTAAAGATCTTAATTCTTTATTTAATAATGATATAGTTTCAAAATTATCACATAAAAATGATTGACCAAAAATAGAAGCAGATTTAACAAAAATTAATAAAGTTAAAGAGTTTTTAAGATACTTAGATGACAAGTCTTTGTTTATCCCTAAAAGTAAAGTAAATTTATTGTTAGATTCATTTTCTGAAAAAAAAGATGTTGTATTAGAATATTTAAAATCTAAGTTTGAAATTTTAGATAAAAAATTAGCTAACTTAGATACGATGGCTAGAACAAGAGAAGTCGATACTGGAGATTGGTGTTTATA
>CAMRCV010000114.1 GCA_947041065.1 uncultured Mycoplasma sp. | reverse complement strand
TTATAAAATGAATGGTCACCAATAATCTGCAAGTTTGTTCCTGGTTCAAATTCTATTTTCTGTAATTTTGAATGAAAAAAAGCAGAAGATATACTTGTAATTTCCTTTGGAATATAAATTGATTTCAAGCCTGTTGAATATTGAAAACCTCTATCAATAGTTACAACTCTTGGGGCAAAATATCAATCACTCAAAATAATATTTTGTTGATTAAAAAAACCTATTTCTTTTGAAATTGCTTCAGTTAAAACTGTTGAAGTAGTGCTTGATAATTTTAAATTATCATTTGTAACTTTAGCTTCCAAAGATTGACTTACTTTAAAGTTGTTATCTTTAACAGAAAGACCTACAGATAAAACACCTGTTAAAAATAACAAGGATGTAACAAATATGTATTTTCGTTTGTTGTTTTTCAAAAAGCACCCCTTTTTTTACTTAAAATAAAATTAACTTTGTTTTCTAATTTCTTTAACTGTATATCCAATAGCGCTTAATGGAATTATCATTGAAACAATTAAAACAGATAATATAACAACTAATTTGTTGTTTGAGTTGCTTATTCATACAATTGAATTTCATTGCGGATCTGTCAAACCAAATTTATTAGAAGAATCCTTGAAAACACTTGGCATGCTAATTTTCGATAAAAAATTAGTTGAAGCAAAAGTATCAGAACCAATAGTTTCGACATTAATAGGAATAATAATTTCTAATAATTGAGTTCCTTCAAAAGATGAAGGTCCAATAGAACGTAATTTTGATTCTGGTTGAAATAAAACTTTAGACAATAATGAATTAGTAAATGCATGATCATCAATAATTGTAATTTTAGCAGGTATTTCTATTGACTCAAGTATGTTGTTATTTTCAAATGAACCTTTTTTGATTTCCACAACATTTGGAATTGTATTTTGTCAATCTCTTAAAGTAATTTTAGCTCTTTTATTTCAACCAATGCTTTCCACAACTTCTTTGGTTAACATTGTAGTATTAGAAGATTTATCAATTCAATTAATAACATTTCATTGCTCTGGAGTTAAACCGAATTTTGGTTCTAAACCCTTAAAACTAACAGACATTCATATAGTTGTTAAAGATGGGATCGAAAGAGCGTTATTGTAAATAATAGTTACTGATAAAGGTATGTCAATAAGTTCTAGTATAGTTCCTGAAAATGCAGATTCACCTATAATATCCAATTGAGAACCTTCTTCAAAAGTTATTTCTTTCAAAGAAGGAGAGTGGAAAAATGCATTTGTTTCCAAGATTTTTACAGAAGAAGGAATAACAATTGTTTTTAATCTTGTTTTTGAAAGAGCATTTATTTTTATTGATTCTAACAAAGAATTTTCTTGAAAAGTAATTTGGCTTAAATTTGAATCTTGAAAAAGGTCATCGCTTAAATATTTTATGTTTGAAGGTATTTCTATTGAATCAATTATTAAGTTAAATTCTCAAAGTTTTGGTTCTAACACTTTAACATTTGGCGCAAAAGTTTTTCAATCATTCAAAGTAATTATTTTTTTCACATCTCAACCCATTGTCAAAACACCTGATTTGGTTAATGTTATTTCATTTATAGGCATATAAATTCAATTCAAATTATTTCAGTTTTCAAGCGGAAGTCCGAGATAAGTATGTGAATATTTTTTTAAATTTGAATACATTGTAATTTGCAACATATTATTCATTCCTTGGAAAGCACTGCCCCCAATTGTTTTAACTGATTTCGGAATCTTTAATTCTGTTATTAATACACTGGTAGCAAATGCATTTTGACCAATGGTTTCCAATTGTGAGCCTTCTTCAAAAACAAAGCTTGTAAATCTTGATTGTTCAAAAGCTCTATCCCCAATAGTTTTGAGAGATTTGGGGATTATAATTCCTGAGGCTCCAAAAGAGGCTCCAAAGGCATTTTCACCAATGGTTTCCAACTGCGAACCTTCTTCAAAAGTTAATGTTTCTATTGTCGAATGCATGAAAGAATGTACGGCTAAGATTTTGACAGATTTAGGTATGATGAAATTTGAGATTTGTGCTCCACGAAAGGCTTCTCTACCTATAGTTTCTAATTGTGAATTGGGTTCAAAAGTTACTTCTCTTTTAGTACCACCAAAAAATGTTCTCTCACCTATAACTTTTATTTGTGAAGGTACTTCAATAGAAGTTAATACCCCACTATCCACAAATGAATGAGAAGTTTCAACAACATAAGGGGCTTGTCTTTTTCAATCATTTAATGTTATGGAAACTTTATCATTTCAACCAAGTGTTGCTACAATTTCAGCAGTTAAAATTGTGGCAGTAGTTTCAGGAAGGACACGAGAAGAGATATCTTTTTCATCTTCTTGTATTTTAGAAGTCAAATTAACAGTTTGATCGTGGTTACTTGAAACCATTAAAGTTGCACTAAAAATTGTAAAAGTAGATATTGCTATTGTAATTTTTTGAGTATTCTTTTTCATTTAATTCCTTAATAATAAAATAAATTTATTTTTAACAATAAATTTCAAAGAAATAATACCATAAAAAAATTTTTTTAATCAAAAAATAATGTTTTATTTAAAATAAATATGAATAATAATAGTAT
>CAMRCV010000113.1 GCA_947041065.1 uncultured Mycoplasma sp. | reverse complement strand
GATACTTACCAATTACATCTCCGACAATTCTGGCAGATTTTTTAAAAACTTTATGACTTTGTAATCCTAATTCAGACATTGAAAAAAGAATTCTTCTTTGTACTGGTTTCAAACCATCTCTAATATCAGGAAGAGCTCTTTGTTGGATAATATATTTTGAATAACGTGCAAAACGATCAGACATAATATAGTCTAATGATTGGTTTTCAAGTTTTTCGTTATCTATAAAAGCGTTTTTAGTTTCTTTTGCCATAATTTATTTCCTCTCGTTTTTATATTTTTTATATTTCAAAATCATCTTCCATAGTGAATTTAACATTCTTATTGATTCATTCTTTACGAGGTTCAACATTATCCCCCATCAAGACAGAAACTCTTCTTTCAATAATTGCTACATCATCAAGTGTTACTTTAATTAATGTTCTTGTTTCGGGGTCCATTGTTGTTTCTCAAAGTTGTTCAGAATTCATTTCTCCAAGTCCCTTATATCTTTGTATTTCAACACCTTTATTAGTTTTTAAAAAGGTAGCAAGTTCATCTTCATTTCATAAATATTCTTGAATCACTTTTTTATTTTTTGTATATTTAAGTTTGAATAATGGTGGCTGAGCAATATAAACCATTCCAGCAACAATAAGTGGTCTCATATATCTAAAGAAGAATGTTAACAATAATATTTGAATATGAGCCCCATCAGTATCGGCATCGGTCATAATAATAACTTTGTGGTATTTTGCTTTATTGATATCAAAGTCAGAACCAATACCAGCATTAACTGTATTAATAATCGTTCCAATCTCTTC
Source organism: uncultured Mycoplasma sp. (assembly GCA_947041065.1). Classification (GTDB taxonomy): domain Bacteria; phylum Bacillota_I; class Bacilli_A; order Mycoplasmatales; family Metamycoplasmataceae; genus UBA710. Next base: position 1,790 of record CAMRCV010000113.1, on the reverse strand, counting down.
GTTTTTCAAAATATCTAATAATCTTGCTTTTTCAGTATTGATTATTTTTCCTCTTAAAGGCAAGATGGCTTGATATTTTCTATTACGACCTAATTTAGCACTTCCTCCAGCTGAATCACCCTCGACTAAGAATAATTCTCTTTCAGCAGGAATTTTACTTTGTGCTGGGGTCAATTTTCCAGAAAGCATTTTTACTTCACTTAACTTATCTTTAGTTTTTCTTGAATCAGATCTTGCTTTTCTTGCTGCATCACGTGCATCTTTAGATTGTTTTGATTTTAATAAAATCTTTTCTGAAATTTTTTTATTTTCGTTTAATCAAAAATATAAATCTTTTTGTACAACTTCATCAACAAGTTTTTTAATTTCAGGTGTTGATAATTTATCTTTTGTTTGACCTGAAAACTCTAAATATGTTTCAGATATTTTTACAGAAATAATTGCTGTTAAACCTTCTCTAACATCAGGTCCTTCAAAGTTTGGTTCACGAGTTTTGATATAACCTTTTTCACGCCCGAAATCATTAATAACTTTTGTTAACATATTTTTAAAGGCAGTTTCATGAGTTCCACCGTCTTTAGTCTTTACATTATTAACAAAAGATATAATTGTTTCAGAGTAACTATCAGTATATTGCATTCCGATTTCTACTTCCATTTCGGCATTTTTATCTTTAACAAAAATTACTCCAGATAGTTTTGTTTTATTTGAGTTAACAAATTCGACAAAAGATTTAATTCCGTCATCATATTTAAATTCATCATTATTTTGACCGATTTCATCTTTAACAATTATTTTAATTCCTGATAATAAAAAAGATGATTCTTTCAATCTCTCAGCAATTACTTCATATGAAAGTTGTGCATTTTTGAATATTTTGTAATCAGGTCAAAATTGAATTTTAGTTCCTTTTTTAGATGTTGGACCAATCTCTTTTGTTCTTTGTACAATTTTGTCTCCATTTTCAAAAGCTGTAACATATTCTTTTTTGTTTCGGTAAACAGTTGCAAACAATTTCGATGAAAGAGCATTAACAACGGATGAACCAACACCATGCAATCCACCAGATGTTTTATAAGAATCAGTATTAAATTTACCACCTGAATGCAATTCTGTAAATACAAGTTCAACACCAGTTTTTCCATCTTTATGTTTATCTACTGGAATTCCACGTCCATTATCTTCCACTACTATTGATAAATCTTTTTTAAGAGTAACTTTTATTTCAGATGCAAAACCTGCCAACGCTTCATCAACAGCGTTGTCAAAAATTTCTCAAACTAAGTGGTGTAAACCATTTACATCAGTAGAACCAATGTACATTCCTGGCCTTTTACGGACAGCTTCTAGACCCTTAAGTGTTATTATTTTATCGGCATTATAGTTAGACATATTAATATTATATATAATTTCATTTAAATTAACAAATACAATTTAAATAAAATTGCTTTTGTTTATATACTTAATGATTATGAGTTGATTTAATTGTTGAAAAAACTTGAATATATACTTATTTTACTTATAATAAGGTGTATAACTTAAATAATTAGTGACTTATCTCAAATTTTAAATTATGTTAGGGGGATGCAAGTGCAAAATCAAGATATACCAAAAAATGTTTTACAAGGTTGTGAAGATTACAAGGTGAAATCTTTAGAATCAAATATTTTATTAAACGCATCTAAAGAATTGCTTTTTAAAATTTCTGATAATAAAAATGAAATAGAATCAGTAGATATTCACATCTTAGGAATTTCTTCTTTATTAAAGAGTGTCATCGAAGTTCTTGC
>CAMRCV010000112.1 GCA_947041065.1 uncultured Mycoplasma sp. | reverse complement strand
CGAGATGCGCATTAGTGACTGGAGTTCAGACGTGTGCTCTTCCGATCTTGATGAAGCAGTTAATTTTGCTACTCAAATCGCAAAAGGTTTTGCAGAAATACATGCTCAAAACATTATTCATAGAGATTTAAAAACTTCAAATGTTATGATTTCAACATTAGGAGAAGTTAAAATAATTGATTTTGGTATTGCTATTAGTGATGATTCAGTTAGATATACACAAACAGGTAGAGTAATTGGTTCTGTTCATTATATGGCGCCTGAAATTGTTAATCAAGAAGATGCTACACCTCAAACAGATGTTTATGCATTAGGTATTATGTTATTCGAGATGTTAATTGGTGAACCACCATTTAAAGGTAAAGATGCTTTAGAGACAGCTTTAAAACATAAAAAAGAAGAAATTAAACCAGTTAATCAAATTTTCCCTTCTATTCCACAAGCTTTAGCAAATGTTGTTGCCAAAGCAACTGCTAAAAGAAAAGAAGACCGTTATTTATCTATGAGACAATTGTCACAAGATTTATCTACATGTTTAAATCAAAATAGAATTACTGAAAAGAAAATAGAATTAACTTCTTCTAACACCAGTCAAAAAAAAGATTGAAAACAAATAGTGAATTCTAAATTCTTTATAATTGGTGCTATTGCTTTCTTAATAATTTTAATTCTTATAATTACACTTGTAGTAGTCTTAAAAAAATAGATATATGATAGGAAAAGTTCTTAAAGTTAATTCTGGATTTTACGATATTATTTCTGACGGAATCATATATCGAACTAGAGGTTCGGGTAATTTAAGAGAAACAGCTCAACACCCTTTAGTTGGCGATCAGGTTAAATTTAATCCTGATGGTTTTTTATATGAAATACTGGAAAGAAAAAATTTCCTAGTAAGACCAAAAGTTGCAAACATTGATCAAGTTGTCATTGTAACAGCTTTATCTGAACCGAGATTTTCTTCTTTTATTTTGGATAAATTTTTGGCAATTATTGAATTTCAAGGTATCAAGCCAATTATTCTTTTTACTAAATCAGATTTAATAGATGATAAGATTTTTCAAGATTATTTATCTCAAGGATATGATGTTGTAAAAATTTCTAATAAGGATGAAAATCAAGACTTCTCCAAACTTACAGCTTTATTAAAAAATAAGCTTTCTGTTTTTACAGGTCAATCTGGTGCTGGAAAGTCAACTACCATTAATAATATTTCGAATTTAAATTTAGAAACACAAATCATTTCCAAAAGTTTAGGAAGAGGAAAGCATACCACTCGTATTGTAGAAATTTATCAACTAGATGATTTTGAAATAATTGATACCCCAGGTTTTTCAATACTTGAATCAACCCTTTCAAAAAATGATTTAGCTAAATCGTTTCATGACTTTAATAAGTTATCTTTTGAATGTGAATTTAGAACATGCATTCACTTCAAAGAAATAAATTGTAAAATAAAAGATGAAGTAAAAAAAGGAAATATCTTAGAGACAAGATATAATAATTATTTAAGATTAATTAGTGAGGTTGATACACGTGAAAAATAAATATATTTGCCCTTCTTTGTTAAGTGTTCCTGCAGAGAAAAGAATTGAAGTTGCCAAAGAACTTTTAGACTTAGGAGTAAAATGAATCCACTATGACATTATGGATAATGAATTCGTTAACAATACAGCAATTGAAATTGATGAATACATTGATATTATTAAAAACACACCAGGTCATTTGTCTGATGTTCATTTAATGGTTAATGATCCTTTTGTTTATGCAGAAAAATTTAAAGACTATGCAACATGCATGACTATTCATTATGAATCAATGCCGTTGGATAAGATTTTAAGTTTCGTCAAAAAATATCAGGAAACTACATGAATTGGTTTAGCTATCAAACCAGAAACAAAATGAGAAGAAATTCAAGACATCATTCATCACTTTGAAATTATTTTAGTTATGTCTGTTAACCCCGGTTTCGGAGGACAAGATTTCATAGAATCAAGTATTGAAAAAATCAAGAACATTGATAAATTTATTCAAGATAATAAACTTCAAACAATGATTCAAGTTGATGGAGGAATTAATAATACAAATTCTAAAAAAGCTTTTTCAGCAGGTGCTACTGCATTGGTATGTGGTTCATATTTAATTAATAATTTAAGTTTAGAAACTTTGAAAAAACTTTACTAATTTCTTTATTTATAAAATAAATACTTTAATAGTTGTTATAATTATGTTACATCTAAAATTATTATATTTTAATTAGGAGCATTATGGAAAAATGAGAAGAAATTTGAGCTAAACAATTTGGTTTAAAAAATTTTTTTGCTATTGATTTTTCTGGAGAACCAATTCAAAGAGATTTTTATAAAAAATATGACGCACCTGATTCTTGAGACATTTATTATATTGAAGGAAAAGAATGTATTTCTGTTAGTTCAAAAATTTTTAAACACATGCCTGATCATTGACAAGATAATTTTTTTATCAAAGGTAAAGAGTATCAATTCATTAAAAACTATAAAGAGGGTTTTAATGTTTTGTTGCTAACAGATATTGAGGAAAAACCAAAAACAGAATCTTACAACTCACCATCGTT
>CAMRCV010000111.1 GCA_947041065.1 uncultured Mycoplasma sp. | reverse complement strand
TCAAGGTGGATCTTGTTCTGCAGCAATGTTTTTAAAAGAATTTACAGAAGAAAAAGAATACATTCATCTAGATATCGCAGGTTCTGCTGGCAAAGCTGATGAACCAACAGGAATTATGGTTAAAACTTTAGTTCAACTTGCTTTAAATGCTAAATCATAAAGGTTAATATGGAAATAATTAAAAATAGAAATAATGATACATTTTATTGTAATGCTAAATTTCAAAAAACAAAACCCCAAGTTTCAGAAGATGCTTTTAAAATGGAAGCAACAATTTTTCTTGGTGATAAATCAGAATTAACTCTTGAAAAACTTTCTAAAATAATAGAAACTTTTTTTGTCAAAGCAAAAAGAAGTTATGAAATAGACGTCAACACCTTTGTTACTAATACAATAGAAGAAATAGACATCATCAAATTATTTATTGAACAAAATTTATTGGTTAATGGAAAAGTGTTTAGTAAAAAAACAATTGATAAAAAAACAATTTACAAACATAAGATTATTAGTGATAAATTTTTAATTGAAGATTTTGCAGAAACAATATTATTGGCAACACAAATGAATTCTGCAAGATATTTTCAAGATATGCCGGCAAATTTGTGTACAACAGACTTTTTAACTAATGAGATTGAAAATATTTTTTCAAAATCACGAAAAGTAAAAATGCAAATTTTAAATAAACAAGATTTAGAGAAGTTGGGGATGAATTTAGTACTTGCAGTTAATGCTGGTTCTAAACAAGATGCCAAAGTTATTGTTTGTGAATATAATAACAACTTAGCTTCAAGGAAAAAAATAGCAATTGTTGGTAAAGGTATTATTTTTGATACAGGTGGTTATGACTTAAAAAGAGGAAAAAACATGGCTGGTATGAAATATGACATGTCAGGAGCTATAATAGCAGCTCACATCTTGGATGCTATTGATAAGTTAAAATTAAAAGTTAATGTTTCTATTGTTTTACCGATTACTGATAATCTTGTAGATGCTAATGCTACGCTTCCAGAGAGCATTGTTAAATCAATGAATGGTAAGACTGTTGAAATTGCTAATACTGATGCTGAGGGGCGTTTAATCCTTGCTGATGGTCTAACTTATGCATCAACAAAACTTAAGGCAAATCTTTTAATCGATATTTCAACATTAACAGGTTCTGTTGTTTATGCTCTTGGAAGTGTTTATACAGGTATTTGATCATCATCCAATAAAAATTGAAATTTAATTGAGGAAGTTGCCAAAAAATCAGGTGAAAAAGTTTGAAGAATGCCACTTGATGATAGTTATATTGAATCACTTTCAAAAAATACTTTTGCAGATATTCAATCTTGCTCAAATGTTGATTATAGTGATTGTAATATTGCGGCATCTTGATTACACTCATTTGCAGATAATAAAGAATATCTTCACATTGATATAGCAGGAACTGCAGATGTAAAAGAAAAAGGTAAGTCACCTATGATCAAAACATTGGTAGAATTTATTAAAAATTATTAAAAAACCCTTTTTTTAAAAAGAGTTTTTTTTATTTGTTTTTTTATTAATTAAACATTTCTTTTACGTAAAGATACATAAGTAACTAATGATACTGCAATAAGTACAACTACACCAGAAGTTATTCCTACAATAGTAATAATGTTATTTAAGTAACTATTGTTTTTTGATGAAGAAAATCAATTCACAAGACTTAATTGTTCTGATGTTAGACCGTAAGTTGCACCAACTTTATTGTATTCAGGACTTAAGATAATATTTGTTAAAAAAGGTGTATTAGCAAAAGCGTTCGCATCAATATCAAAGCCTGCATCTACAGTAATTGCAACAATTCCAGTATTAGCAAAGGCATTAGCATCGATACCACTATAAGTAGAAATTTGATCTCAATCAATTTTTAAGTTTGTTTTTAATAATTGTTTAGCAATAAAAGAATTAATCAAACCTGTTGTTGGGATATTTTTTCAAATAACATTATCTCATTGTTCTTGAGTAAGTGAATACAATGTATCTAAACTATCTTTTGCAAGAGAATAATCCATGGCAATATTTGTTAATACAGAATTTAAGAAAGTTTCAGGACCTATTTCTTTAACAGAAGATGGTAAATCAATTGATGTTATTGTTGAATCAGCAAATGCTAAATCTCCTATTGAAACTAATTTAAAATTAAATCCAAGTTTTATGTTTTTCAATGCTGATGTGCCTTGGAAAGCTCCAACACCTATAGTTTCTAATTGTGAATTTGATTGGAAAGTAACAATGTTTAATTTAGTTGCTCCTTTGAATGCTAATTCACCAATTATAGTTATTCTACTTGGAATTTCAATTGAAATTAAACCAGCGTTATCTTGGAAAGCACTACTTATTTCTACAACATTAGGAACCATTTCTCAGTCTTTTAAAGATATTGATGTTTTAGTATCTCAACCTATTAATACTAAGTCTTCTAACTTTAATATTTTTGTATCAATTGGTGCATAAGTTCAAGTTACTACATCTCATTGTTCTTGTGTAAGTCCAAACGCAGGTGCTACATCTTTGAATTTAATATTCATAATTATTTTAGTTAATGAAATTGTTCCAGCAAATGAATTAACTTCAATTGTCATAATTCTACTTGGAATTTC
>CAMRCV010000110.1 GCA_947041065.1 uncultured Mycoplasma sp. | reverse complement strand
ATTTCTAGCAAAATTTTGCTTTTTCCAAAAGAGGTTGGAGCTAAAAAGTTTATTACCTTGTTCCTGTTGTTTTTAATTTTTAATTTTATATCTTCTTGTTCTTTGATAATAAAATCAGGAATTTTATTTTCTTCATTGAATTTATGTTTTAAAAAAAAATTTATATTTTGATCCAAGTTATCTAATTGATTTAAGCTATCCATTGTTTTAAATAAATTCTGATCTTCCATTGAAATCATTCAATTAATTATATTTCTAAATTTCTTTTTCTCTAATTTTGACACAAACAACCTCCTTAACTGAATGGTTAAGAGTTAAATTATCACTATAATCATTGTTGGCCAAATAAAAAACTTTATCTTTGTCTTCCAATTTATGATTCTCACTATCATATGATAAAGTTTCAAGATATTTATCTAATTTTTCAAATGATTTGAATAAGTTATCGTTAATTTTTACATCTATAATTTTTTCTATATTTTGACTTTTTAAATATCTAAATAATGGAGATTTGCAAGAAACCTTATAATAATCATTATCAACTATTTCTTTTATTTTATTGCGAGAGTTATCTATTTCTGATAATCTAGAATCATTATTACCTGAAATTGTTGTTTCACATTTTTTAAAAATAATATTAAACTTGTTACTGTGGTATTTTGCTTCCATAAAATAAATATCATTATTATTATCTAGATAAATTCCATCAAATCCAATTCCTTTTTTAAAAGTTGAAATTAATGGTAAGTGATTTTTTTCAAAACAGTGATTATTAGCAAATATTTCAAAAAATTCTCCTTTTATTTGTTCCTCGGTTTTACTTTTTGTTGTATTTAATATTTTTTTATAAACTTCTATATTGTTTTGTAACATTTCCAAAACTGATTCAAAATAAAGATAATTTGTTTTATTTAGCATTTATTCTTCCCCTTCAAATGACAACAATCTATTTCTATAGTATTCATATTGTTTTTTTATTAACTCAATTTCTTTGGGAATACCTTCTTTTAAATTTGATGTTAATGAGTCAAATTTATCTAATATTTCTACTATTTTTTCTTGTTGTTCAATTGACGGAACAGAAATATTTATTTGGCTATATTTTGCAATTCATTGCCTTGAGTGTGAAGAAGGAAAATATTTTAAATTAGACATTACATAGTAAAAATATCTTATATTTACCAAATTATTTTTAGGAATTATTATTTTAGCTGCAGAAGATTTAATTTTAAAAGGGAAATCAACTCACTTAAAACTTGAAGTAAAGTCATCAAATAAAATTACAGGTTTTTCTTTTGATGCAATATACACATTCGTTTCTTCGCTTGTATATCCTAAAACAAAACTTTTTCCAGCAGTCAAAACAGGAATATCGAAATTATTTGAATAATTTGTTGATTTTACTATGTACTTTGTGGGTTGTATATAAGTTAAAAAATGACCAATACTTTTAACTTTAACCTCATTAGAAAAATTAAATAATTCATTTCTATAGTATTCATATTGCTTTATAGTTACTTGTAGCTGTGCTTGTAGCTGTGCTTGTAGCTGTGCTTGTAGCTGTGTAAATTTATCTAATATTTCTACTATTTTTTCTTGTTGTTCTATTGACGGAATTGGAATTAGAATCTTTTTTAACTTCTTTAAACTTAACCCAGGAATTCCTGCCCCATCTTTCATGTCCATAATATTTTTTTGTTCTAATTTTAAAAAATAAAATAAAAATTTTTTAATAATTAACTCATTGGGATAAACAACAAAATTATGAGCATTAGAATAAAATTTTTCTGTAATAAAATTAACAAATCCTGCCGAAGCTCCGCCCTGACTTATTGAAATATTATTTTCCATAACATTAAATTCTCTAAAAAAACCAGAAGGATAAATGCCTCCATTGTACGCAGGAAATAGTTTTCCATCATTGACTTTAGTAAGATTTTCTTTATTTAATTGTTTTCCTTTTATTATTTTTGAAATATCTTCCATTTTTTTAAATTCGACTTTCTTACAATCATTAATTATGTTAACCATTATTTAATCTCTTTAATAATTTCGTTGATTTCAATTCGTAATTTTTCATTTTTAGCCACTATTTCATTGATTTCATTTTCAAGTTTGATAATATCAATGATTTCAGTCATATCTTCTTTTTTAACATAAGTGTTCACACTTAAATCATAGTTATTTTCAATAATCTGATCTTTGTCAATATTTTTAGATATGTGATTAATATCTTTTCTATCTTTTACTAAATCTAAAATAAAATTAATGTTTTCTGAAGTTAATTTATTACCATTATTAACTTTTAAAAATTGATTAGAAGCATCTATAAATAAAACATCACTTATATTGCGTGATTTTTTCATTACTAAAATATTGGTTGAAATTGAAGTTCCAAAAAATAAATTATCAGGCAATTGAATAATTGCATCTATATAATTGTTTTCAATTAAGTGTTTTCTAATTTTTTGTTCAGCACCTGAACGATAGAATATTCCAGGAAAACAAACAATAGCGGCTACTCCATTAGAAGCTAAATGATTAATAGAATGCATAATAAAGGCGAAGTCAGCTTTTGATTTAGGTGCCAAAATTCCTGCGGGTGAAAATCTGTCATCGTTTATAAGTTCTGGATTAGCATCCCCATCTCATTTAATAGAATAAGGTGGATTAGACACAATAG
>CAMRCV010000109.1 GCA_947041065.1 uncultured Mycoplasma sp. | reverse complement strand
CACTCATAACTCCTAGTTCAGTATAATATAGAAATCCTGCTAATCCTGAAAGAGCTCCTGAAATAGACATAATAATAATAAGCATAATTTTGGCATTTGAACCTGAATATTTTGAAGCATCTTTATTCATTGCTAACATCTTCATTTTGTAACCTAATGTTGTTTTTGCAAAAATAAATCACATAATAAAAATCATAATAATTCCAAAAATAGATAATAATGCTAATCATCCACTTGTTTGAAAAAAGCCGGGCATGTTAAAAATGTCGGTTTGGTTTTGCGAAATACTTTGCGAAGTAACTAAGCCAGGAATGTCACTTTGAATAATAAATTTTATAATATAAAAAACTACTCAATTTAATAAGATAGTTGAGACTACTTCATTAACTTTTAAAAATGCTTTTAAGACTCCAACAACTAAAGCGACAAGCGCCCCAGAAACCATTGATAATATTATTGATAAGACAATAGTTCCTCCGTTAATACCAACTAATTTTAAAATTAAAATAGAAGTGATTCCCCCGGCCATCATTTGACCAGAAACACCTATATTAAAAATACCAGATTTAAAACACAAAGCCGTTCCCAAAGTGGCTATAATAAATACAACTGTTGTTGTAATAAATCTAACATCCTGTGAAACCGCATCTTTAAAGATAACTTGGAAAACTTCAAAGGGATTATTTCCTGTAACAGCAATAATTAAAATACTAGCTAAAACACCAAAAAATAAAGCTCACAAAGAATTATAAAGACGACGACGACCAAGAACTTCTTTTTCACTAACAAAGTGTTTTTTAAAATTGGTAAAGAGTTTATTTATCATATAACTCTCCTGTATGATCAAGTCCTGCCATCAACAAACCAATTTCTTTTCTTGCAAATTCATTAGCAGGTTTTTGACCAACTATTCGTCCTTTGTTAATAACAGCAATAGTGTCAGCTAATGAAATTATTTCATCTAATTCATACGAAATTAAAAGTACAGCTTTACCTTTTTCTTTTTCTTTCAAAATTTCTTCGTGTATCATATTAATCGCGCCAATATCCAGACCTCTAGTTGGTTGAACGATAACAATTAAATCATGATCACTCAACATTTCTCTTCCCACAATAGCTTTTTGTTGATTTCCACCAGATAAAGATCTTGCCATAGAATTTCCTTGTCTAGATCCACGAACATCATAATTATCAATGATTGTTTTTGAAAAAGTTTTTTTGGCTTTGTTATTAATAATAAAGTTTTTAGCGAATTGTTTATTTCATAAATTCCTAATAATAGAATTATCATTAATATCAAAATCAAGAACCAAGCCATGTTTGTGTCTGTCTCCTGGAACTACCGAGATAAAACTTTCATTTTTCTGTTTTGATGAAAAGTGAGTAATGTCTTTTAATTCTGATTCACGATTCTTAAGAAATATTTTCCCTTGTTTAGGTTGCATTATTCCCGAAAGAATATATTCTAAATCTTCTTGTCCATTACCTTCGACACCAGCAATAGCTAAAATCTCTCCGGCATGAATTTCTAAATTTAATTCTCTTAACTTATTGCCAGCAAAAACATTTTCCAATTTTAAAATCACTTCATCTGAATAGCTATGTGTTTGATTTTTAGAATGAACAATATTTTCTCCAACCATATCATTAGCAATATCAATAGTTGTAACATTTTCAAGACTTTCATAATGTTTAATAACTTTTCCATGCCTAATAACTGTTACTTCATCCGAAACCTTCATAACTTCTCATAATTTATGTGAAATAAAAAGAATTGTTTTTCCGTTGTCTTTTAAAAATTGTAATATTATTAAAAAATCATCAATTTCATTTGGTGAAAGTACTGCTGTTGGTTCATCAAAAATTAATATATCAGAATCTCTATATAACATTTTAATAATTTCTATTTTTTGTTGTGTAACTACTGTGGCATTAGAAGTAATCTGATTTAAATCAAAAAGTAATCCAAACTTACTTTGTAATAATTTTATTTTAGCTAAAGATGTTTTTCTATCCAAAAAACCATTTTTTTGAAATTCAGCTCCTAGAATAATATTCTCGAAATTGGTATAATTACCAACTAATTTAAAGTGTTGATGAACCATACCAATTCCAATATCATTTGCTTGATTCGGACCACTTATTATTAGTGGAGATCCGTTAATTTTAATTATTCCAGATGTAGGTTTGTAAATTCCAAAAAGAATTGACATTAAGGTTGATTTTCCAGCACCATTTTCACCAACTAAAGCGTGAATGGTACCTTTTTTAATCGCAATATTAATATTGTCATTTGCCTTAATTCCAGGAAATTCTTTGGTGATATTAATCATTTCTACAGCTATCTGATTTTTCATAAATTATGAATTTATAGCCTTGATTATACCGTTAAGTAATTTATTGTTTTCTCCTGAGTTTATCATAGATTGAAATTTTGGTTTATTTGCAACAAAAATATTATAAGAATTTTCTAAACATGTATTTGCTTTACTTGCTTCAGAGCCAATAAGTGAAGAAGTAGAGTAACCCACAAACCCTTTATCAAATCCATATTTAACATATGCATTTGTTTTTAATTCTACAAACTCTGATTGAAATCCAATATCTGTACTTTTTTCAGTTTTATAATCTAAAGGAATTCCCGCTAACATTACCACTGTTTTATAAACTGCCATAGCTACTTTTTTCTCTAGATCGGAAGAGCGTCGTGTAGGGAAAGAGTGTAGGC
>CAMRCV010000108.1 GCA_947041065.1 uncultured Mycoplasma sp. | reverse complement strand
TCCGATCTGAAAATGATGATGCTAACCGTGCACTTATGGGATCGAATATGCAACGTCAAGCAGTTCCTTTATTAAAAGCGGAAGCACCAATTGTTGGAACAGGTATTGAATCAGCAATTGCTCAATATTCAGCTGCTAATATTAAATCTAAAAAAGCTGGAGAAGTTGTTTATGTTGATTCAACAAAAATAAAAATTAAATCAAACGACAACAAAGAAGTATTATCTTATTATTTGAAAAATTTCCAAAAATCAAATCAAGGTACAATTATTAATCAAACTCCAATTATTAAATTAGGTCAAGATATTAAAGAAGGTCAATTATTAACTGATTCATCTTCTTTTAAAGATGGTGAAATGGCTCTTGGTAAAAACGTTCTTGTTGCTTTTACAACATGAAATGGTTATAACTATGAAGATGCGATTATTATTAATGAAAGATTAGTAAAAGAAGATGTCTTTACTTCTGTTCATATTGAAGAACAAACTATTCAATTCCGTAAAGCGAAAGCTGGAGAAGATCAATTAACATTAGAAATACCAAATACTTCACTTGCATCAAAAAGATTTTTAGATGAAAATGGTATTGTTATTATTGGTTCAGAAGTTGGTGTTGGTGATATCTTAGTAGGTAGAATTTCTCCAAAAGGGGAACATAATCCTACTCCTGAAGAGAAATTGATGGCTGCGATTTTTGGTCACCGTGATTCAAGTTTCTTGGATACATCTTTAAAAGTAAAACATGGTCAAGCAGGAACAGTTATCGATGTACAAGTTCTTTCAAGAGATCAAGGTGATTTATTAGAAGATGGTGTTGATAAAATAGTTAAAGTATTAATTGCTCAAAAAAGAAAAATAAAAGTTGGTGACAAGATGTCTGGTCGTCATGGTAATAAGGGTGTTATCTCTATTATTTTACCTGAAGAAGATATGCCTCACTTGGAAGATGGAACAACTGTTGATATTTTATTAAATCCTCAAGGTGTTCCTTCTCGTATGAACTTAGGTCAAATACTTGAACTTCACTTAGGAATGGCTGGTAAAGCTTTAAATGTAAAATTTGTTTCTCCAGTATTTGATGGTGTTAAAAAAGAACATATTTCAGAAGCTTTAATTGAAGCGAATGTTTCTGTAACAGGAAAACAAAAGTTATTTAATCCAATTGACGGAGAAGTTATTGATAATGATATCTCAGTTGGTGTTATGTATATGCTAAAACTATCTCACATGGTTGATGATAAAATGCATGCTCGTAGTATAGGTCCATATTCTCTTATTACTCAACAACCACTTGGAGGGAAATCTCAAAATGGTGGTCAAAGATTCGGAGAGATGGAGACATGAGCTATTGAATCTTATGGAGCAACCATGATTCTTCAAGAGTTGTTAACATACAAGTCTGATAATATTCAAGGAAGAAATAAATTGTATAATGCTCTTGCAACAAATACACCTTTGCCAACCCCAGGGACACCTGAATCTTTCAATGTTCTTGCTTATGAATTAAGAGGACTTGGAATTAAATTAGAAATTTATGAAAACGAAATCGAAGAAGGAGATAAGTAATATGCCATTAACAAGAAAATATGCTTCAATTGAGCAAAACAAAATTAAAAATATTTCCCTTTCATTAGCAACTCCATTAGATGTTTTAGAATGAAGTCATGGAGAAGTTATTAAACCGGAAACTATTAATTATAAATCATATAAACCTGAATCAGGCGGTTTGTTTGACGAATTAATTTTTGGACCAACAACAGACTTTAAATGTGCTATTTGTGCTAAAAAATACAAAAAATCAAATGAAAACACTTTTTGTGAAAACACAGATTTATGTAAAGAAATGAAACCAGAAATCTTACCTAAGATTTCAAGAAGAAATAGAATGGGACATGTTAAATTAAATTCTCCAGTTTTACATTTTTGATTTTTTAAAGTAGATAACTCTATTTTGGCTAAATTATTAGGTTTAAAAGTGGGTGTATCTAACAAGGTTCATTCAAGAGGTGCTATAGAAGGTGTTATTTATTATAAATCTCACATTGTTTTAAAATCAGGTGGAATCAAAGCGCTTCCAGAAAATTTAATTATTGAAATTAATGAAGCTGCTTATATTTACCGTCAAGCTTTAGAAGAAATTAGATTGAATTTTCAACCTGATTCTTTTGAGTTTAAAGAAATTTCTAGTGCTATTGAAGAATTAGAAAACAGAGCTTCTTCAAAAATGGGAAAAGATTACGGAATTGATTTTTACGAACTTAACGAAATTATTGAAGAGTTTTCAGATGCTAAAATTGATACAGGAGCAAAAGCTTTTGAATATTTATTAAGTAATTTTGACTTACATGCTGTTCAAGCAGAAGTTAAAAACGAAATTAACGAAATTAATATCATTTTTAATAAAGGTGAAAAAGCGTTAGCAACTAAATTACAAACTAGAGAAAAACTTTACAAGAGATTAAAGATTATCAATTCATTCATTAACTCTGGACAAGATCCTAAAAATATGTTGATTTACAATCTTCCTATTATACCTGCTGATTTACGTCCACTAATCCAATTAGATGGTGGTCGTCACTCAACAAGTGATGTTAATGAATTATATCGTCGTATTATTATTAGAAATAATCGTTTAAAGAAATGACAAGAAACAGATGCGCCAATTTTAATTGTTCAAAATGAATTAAGAATGATTCAAGAAGCAGTTGATGCTTTAATTGATAATCAAAGAAGAACTCCTTCTCCAGTTGTTTCAAAAGATAATAGACCTTTGAAATCTATTTCAGATGCTTTA
>CAMRCV010000107.1 GCA_947041065.1 uncultured Mycoplasma sp. | reverse complement strand
GTTAGTTGGTTACTCTTCTTCAACTTTATCAGGACCATCAGTTGTTCAAGCTAATAAATTTTTAAGAGATGCTTTCAAGATTTTTACTGATACACCACCTACATTTGAAAAAATGACAGATGCATCAAAAAATCAAGATATTCTTGACGGCATCGTTGTAAAAATCAATTTATAACCAAATTTCTCAATAAGCATAATTTCTAAAATTAATATTAAAAATTTGTTATATAAAAATAACAATAAATATTATGTCTAAAAACTTTATTATTTATAATATTATTTGAAGCAAAAAAAGCAAAAAAAGGAGAATGTTATGAGTTTTATTTCAAAAAAATTATTAGGGGGATTATTACTTACTAGTATTATTCCAGCAACATTATTGTTAACCTCCTGTTCTTCTACTGTTGAGGAACCTTTTGAAATAGGTATTAGCGAAGATACAGAAAAATACTATGGAGAAAAAATTACTGAACATTCATTTTCAACTCCAGAAAAAGTAATTAGAAAAACAATGTTAATTACTGCTGGCGGATTAGTTAATGATAAATCATTTAATCAATCTGTTTGAGAAGCAATGCTTCTATATAAAAAACAAGCAGGTATTACTGATAAAGAAACAATTACTTATCGAACAACTGCCGAGGATGTAATGTTAGCTTCTATGTATGATCAAGCTCTTGCTGGCGGATACAAAACATGAGTACTAACAGGTTTCCAACAAGCTCCTTTATTTGAATCATGATTAAAAGAATCAAATAATAGAGAAGCTTTCATTCAATCAAAAGCTGTTGTTATAGGAGTGGATTGAGATGCTAGTGCCTATGTTCCTGCAGGACAATTCTTAGGTTTAGGTTTTAAAACCGAAGAACCATCTTGAGTTGTTGGTTATGCAGCATCAAAATTTTTATCAACAACTGATAAACCTTACCTTTCTTCATTTGGTGGAGGAATCTTTGATGGAGTAACTGATTTTAATAACGGTTTTTTACAAGGGATGCTAGATTGAAATATAGAGAACCCACTGAACAAAGTTAAATTTTATTCAGGAAACTCTCAAGCTGAAACTATTAATTTAAATACAGGATTTTTAGTAACTCCAGAAGCGATTCAAACTATTGAAGGTATTGTTGGAATTGGAGAAGATGTTCCCCAAATTATTTTGCCTGTTTCAGGTTCATTAACAACTACAACTATTGATAATATAAATGATAAACAAAGTTCACAAATGGTAATTGGTGTAGATGCTGACCAATCATTAGCTTTTCCTAATGATAAAGGTAAGTTCTTTTCTTCAGTTGAAAAGAAAGTAGCTGTAGGAGTTTATAAGGCCCTAATACTTTTGGCAGGAATTCCATTAGATTTTGCAACTTGTGATACTACTGACGTTGGGTTTCAAGGTAAATTCGTAGAAGGTACAGCTAATGCTTTTGTGAAGTACGGCTTTGATAAAGGGTTAGTTGGTTACTCTTCTTCAACTTTATCAGGACCATCAGTTGTTCAAGCTAATAAATTTTTAAGAGATGCTTTCAAGATTTTTACTGATACACCACCTACATTTGAAAAAATGACAGATGCATCAAAAAATCAAAAAATTCTTGACGGCATCATTGTAAAAATCAATTCATAAAACAATATGTAATGTGTTTTATTTTTTTGTTATTAAAAAATAACGAAAAAAATAATAAACAATAATAATAAAACTTTATAATAATTGTAATAGTTAATGTTTTGTTACTAATCATTAATGTTGAATCAAGGAGAATGGCGTATGTTTACAATTAAAAAGACATTATCTATAGGTCTCTTAATCACAACAATTATCCCATCAACTATTTTATTAACTTCTTGTTCTAAAGAAACAATTTTTAATGTAGATATATCAGAAGGCGTTAAGTCATATTATGGATCTAAAATAACTGAGCAATTAGCTACTAATCCAACAAGCATTCATAGAAAAACAATGTTAATTACAGCTGGAGCACCAGTTAATGATAAATCTTTTAATCAAGAAACTTGAGGTGCTTTACAAGTTTATAAAGAGCAAGCTCAAATTACTAATAATGATATAACTTATAGAGAAACAACTATAGACTCAAATCTTAGTGCTATGTATGATCAAGCTCTTGATGGCGGATATAAAACATGAATCTTAACAGGTTTTCAACATATAGCAACTTTTGGTTCATGATTAAAAATTAGTGATAACCAAAATAAGTTCATAGAATCGCAAGCTGTTGTTGTTGGAGTTGATTGAGATGGTAGTTCTTTTGTCCCACAAGGACAATTTTTTGGTTTAGGTTTTGCTTCTCAAGAAGCGTCATGAGTTGTTGGTCGTGCAGCATCAGAATTTCTATCTTTATCAAATAAAAATCCTCATCTTTCTTCATTTGGTGGAGGAGTCTTTGATGGAGTAACTGATTTTAATAACGGTTTTTTACAAGGGATGCTAGATTGAAATATAGAGAACCCACTGAACAAAGTTAAATTTTATTCAGGAAGCTCTCAAGCTGAAACTATTAATTTAAATACAGGATTTGTAGTAACTCCAGAAGCTATGCAAACTATTGAAGGTATTGTTGGTACTGGAGAAACTGTACCCCAAATTATTTTGCCTGTTTCAGGTCCATTAACAACTACAACTATTGATAATATAAATGATAAACAAAGCTCACAAATGGTAATTGGTGTAGATGCTGATCAGTCGTTAGCTTTCCCTAATGATAAAGGTAAGTTCTTTTCTTCGATTGAAAAGAAAGTAGCTGTAGCAGCTTATAAATCTTTAATTATGTTAGCAGGAATTCCATTAGATTTTGCAACTTGTGATACTACTGACGTTGGGTTTCAAG
>CAMRCV010000106.1 GCA_947041065.1 uncultured Mycoplasma sp. | reverse complement strand
TTTTATTGAATCTTTCAATATTTTGAAAGGAATTGTTATAAATGGAAATTTAATAAATGGAAAAATTTTTTCTTTTTTAAAAAATCAAAACAAACCTTCAGAAAATATTGAGTGAGAAGTAGAATTTATTGACAAAGATAAATCTATATATAAGTATAAATTGGATTTTAATAAAGAAATAACCTTTGAATCTCTTTACAAAAATAAAGATTTAATTTTTGAAAGAAATAAAGATAAGGTTAGATTTTGCCACGATATTCCTGCTGAAAATATCAAAAAAGAGAACATATCACGCAAATCATCAATACTATTATTCTTAGACTCTTTGTTTAACAATAGAGACATAGCCATTGTAATGAGCGAATTTAAAAAAATAAATTATCTCGATACATCTACAGACATTACAATTAATCAAAATTTTGGTTTACCGGTTTTAAATGTAGGAAGTGTAGACTTTTTAGAAAAAGAAAAAGAAAAATTTTTAAAAATTTTTAAAGACTTAGGTATAAATATTATTGATTTAGAATTTCATAAAAATGATATAGACCCGAATATGATAAACATTTTTACAGTTAAAAAATCAAATTTTGGAGATAATTTTAAAATTGGTTTGGGGGCAGAATCTAAAGGAACTCGTAAGTTGATTCATTTAATGACATACTTCATTAAAGGTTTGCACAATAAAGAAACTTTTATAATTGATGAATTAGATTCCGCTTTGCACACTAGCTTATTAAAATATATTATAAAATTATTTAATTCTGAAAAATCTAATAAAGGATCTCAATTAATTTATACCTCTCATGATATGCCGACTTTAAACAAAGAAAACTTTAGAAGAGACCAAATTTACTTTTGTGCCATTAATGAATCATACTTTTCTAACGTTATATCCCTAAAAGATATAGGTGCTAGAAATGATGATTCTTATTCTAAAAAATATCTTCAAGGAAATTATGGGTTTGACCCTTATATAGATTACTCATTAAAGGCTTTTGATGAAAAAAAATAAAGATGATGATGACATTATTTTAAAAACTTCTTTTGTTTATGAAGGCAGGATAGATGAAAGATTTATTAATTTTTTAACAAGAAACTTATACAAATTAAAAAAACCTGTTTGCAACAAGCATTATCAAGTAATTGGTGGAACTATTAAATTAGATAACGTAAAGATAAAAGATAAAAAGTGTTGTAAAACTTTTTATTTTTTTGATAAAGATGACTGAAAAGATTCTTGTATAGAAGTAATAAAAAATAAGATTGAAGAACAAGGAGACACTCTTATACTTTCCCATCCACAATTTGAATTGTGTTTATTGGCAATATTTGAAAAACATTGTGATACTGATATTGATAAGAAAATGTTGGAGAAAAAACTTACAAAACATATTAATGAAAATAAAATTTACAAAGATAAATATGAACATAAAACTGAGATTGTTGAAAAAATAATGTTGTATTTAAAAGAAATAATCAATAATGAAAAACATGAATATAGTATTGAAAAATTTGAAGAAAATTTGAATCATTATTTTTTAAACAAACAACTACACACCAACTTAATAGAATATATAAACCACTTAAAAAAAGGACAATCAAATGGCACAAATGAAATATAGCGACAAAATAGAAACATTATGAGAGAACGCTCCTTATTGTAACTGTGGCAGACAAGACTGTCACTTAAATAATCACCGTTTATGCAATATTTGTTATGAGACAATTTTTTATGGAGCACATCAAAGTGTTGAAAACCAACAAAACAGTATTGGTGCATGAAATACAGACCATATTATTGCAAAATCTAATGGTGGTGGTAATAGTATTTCAAACCTGCAAGCCGTTCACATTTACTGCAATAGAGATAAAGCTGATCAATAATAAATTAAAAAAGATTCATTTAGTTCATTAACTAAATGAAGATAATAAACTAAATAACAAAGATAAGGGCCTTCATATGACAACAGAACAAAGAGAACAATGAAACAAGGATTTATTATCTTTGACTAAAGATAAACCAGATGCCACTACCTTCTTTAAACAAGCTAGTATCCCTTTAACTAACGTAACATGTAGTTCTTGTCCATATGAATCATCTATGACCTTAGATGATGAACAATACAAGCTAAACAACGCTTTTTACGGCACCATGTTTAAAACATGTGCTGTTTGTTTCTTGAAGAACAATCATTAACGATTTGTTAATCTATTATTTATATAAGCAGACCTTCAAAATTTTATCAAGTCTGTTTTAGACTTTTTAAAATATAATAATTTAATTTAACAGGAGGTTTTTATGAAAAATAAAGAACAAGATGATTTCAAAAAAGTATATAGGGAATTTAAGCAATTTTTAAAAAAAGAGTTCAAGGTAGGAGATATTATTTGAGAAATTAATTGTATTAAAAATATATTTTTATCTTTTACTATTAATGAAAAAGACATGGAAAATTTAGAAGAATCATTTTTATATGTTTCAAATGTAAAAAAAATTATCATTTTTTTATATGGAAAAAAATATATTAAAAGCAATAATTGAAATATAGAAAATTTTTTCTATATTTCTGCATTTATAAATCATTTAAATAAACAAAATTATTTAAATGATTTTGTTGAAATGCAACAACCATGAAAGAATAATGATCCAGAATATATTAACAAAATTATGAATAGATTTAAGGGAGATTCCGAAAAAACAACACTTTTACAACTAGGATTGAAGTTATTTTTAGAAGAAGAAGAAGAAACAAACACCATTTTTTTCGCAAGAGAATTTTCAAGTGAAAAAACAATTGATTTTTATAATAATTTAAAAAATGTAATTGAAAATGCATTAAATGGAATGACTG
>CAMRCV010000105.1 GCA_947041065.1 uncultured Mycoplasma sp. | reverse complement strand
TATTCAAATTAAAAAAATTGATGTATAATTTTTTAAAGAAATGAGATAAATTTGAATTATAAAATAAAAAATATTTTTAAAATAACTCTTTTTTCTGGAATTATTTTAGGGACAACTGTTTTATTGAATGATAGCGAGAACAAAAAAGAAGAAACAACCATTCATTCTTCAAATTATGAGAATCAAAATTCACCCAAAATTAGTAGTTTAACTCCTGAAATTGTAAAAATTTTCGGTTGAGATATAAAAACAAATATAACACTTGCTGACTGAGCTGTTGCTGATCCTACTCAAGAAATGGCTTTTATGGTTGGATCTTTTGAAGGCAACACGACACTTGTTACTTTGGAAATACCAAAGCAAATTGCTTGAATACATAGCTCAAGTATGAAAACTCCATCTTTAAAAAATATAACATTTGAAGCTGGCTCTAAATTAGTGCAATTGGACTCTTATGGAATTAGTTCTCCAAAATTAGAATCACTAGTTTTGCCAGAATCACTTGTAATTATAAGTGAATCTGCTTTAGCTGGTAATAGTGCATTAACATCAATTACGATTCCAAAGTTGGTAAAAGAGTTAAATGCAAATATATTTAGTGGGAATGTTAAGTTAGCAAATGTAACTCTTTCTGAAGGTCTAACCACCATAAAAGACAATTCCCTTTCAGATTTACCTGAATTGAAAAAAATAGTTATTCCTAGCACAGTTACATCTATAGGTCCAAATTCTTTTTCTAACACGCCTTCTCTAATGGATATTACAATGAGTTCTAGTTTTAAAGGTGATGATACTCCGAAGTATGGTTTTACCCAAATTCAATGAGATGCAATTAAATGAGTTTATGCCCCTAATCTTGCAACAGTCATAACCGCCGATGTTTTAAAATCGGTTGGTTTTAATGAAAAAGAAACAATAACTTTAGCAGATTGAGCCACATATTTACCAAATGCAAAAGAACTTGCAAATAATGCAATGAATTTTTGAGAAATATTAACTTCTCTTGAAATACCTGCTGGAATTGAAATAATTGGCGGTAGTGCAATTGACACTATGCCAACATTAAAAGTTTTAACTTTTGCTCCTAATTCCAAACTACACACTATAAAAGCTAGGGGTATTGCTAGCACAGGAATCGCTAGTCTAATATTACCTAATTCGATTGTAAATTTACTAGAACAAGCCTTGGAAGGTAATGTATTTTTAACTTCTCTTACACTACCTAACAATATTACAACATTGAGCACTAAACTTCTTTTAAATGTCCAATCTTTGGAGCAATTGATTATTCCTGAATCTGTTACTAGTATTGGTGATGAAACATTTTCTGGAATGGGGAAACTAAAAAAAATAATTATTCCCAATACTGTTAATTCAATTGGTGCCAATGCTTTTTCTGGTACAACTAGCTTAAACGATGTTACAATGAATATTAAATTTAAAACACCAGCTCTAAGTTACGGTTTTACACAAGTTCAATGAGATGCAATAAATTGGATTTATAATCTTAGTAATGAATCTTATATAACTAAAAATATTATTACTTTTGTTGGTTTTGATAAAAAAGAAGTAATAACTTTGGAAGATTGAGCCACATATTTACCAAATGCAAAAACAATGTCAGGTTCATTTTATAATATTACAATAGTTAAATCTATTGAAATACCTGCACATATTGAATGAATGGGTGACAATGTATTTAATTCAGCAATTAATTTAGAAAACATTACTTTTGCTCCTGATTCTATAATGACTAGTCTTGGGGCTAAAGCAATTGCAAATACTAAAATTAGTAATTTAACATTACCTAATACAATCACCGTGATATCAGAAAGAGCTTTTTCTTTCAATCCACATTTAGTTTCTCTTATATTACCTAACAAGATCCCAATCTTGGAAAGCAACCTTCTTTTTGGCGCGACATCTTTGGAGCAATTAATTATTCCTGAATCTGTTACTAGTATTGGCGCTTCTGCATTTTCTGGAATGGAAAAACTAAAAAAAATAATTATTCCTGAAGCTGTTAATTCGATTGGTATTAATGCTTTTGCTGGTACAACTAGTTTGACTGATATTACAATGAATTATAAATTTAAAACAGCAGTTCCTAGTTACGGTTTTACTCAAGAACAATGAAATGTGATAAAGTGAGTTTATAATGCTACTACCTCAAAAACACTAACAGAAGAAATTGCAAGATCATTAGGTTGAGATAAAAAAGCAGGTATAACATATAGCGATTGAGAAACCATGGCTCCAAATGTAACAACAATCAATGGAGCATTTTTAGGAAGCGCTTTTTTAGAATCAATAGAAATCCCGGCCACTGTTATTGAAGTAGGTGTTAGTGCCTTTCAAAACGCTTCTAAGTTAGCATCAGTAATATTTCAAGCTAATTCAAAATTAACAACTATTAATAACTTAGCATTTAGTAATACTAAAATCGTAACTATTGCAATTCCTAATTTGGTAACAACAATTAATCAAGGAGCTTTTTCTTTAAATAAATCATTAACAACATTTGTAATTCCTTCGACCATTACAGTCATTGCTCCAAATTTATTAGAAGGATCATCTAATATAAAAGAAATCATTATTCCTGATTCAATTATTACTATTGGCGATAATGCATTTAAAGATATGACAACTATTAAAAAAATAATTGTGCCAGGTTCAGTACAAACAATTGGCGCTAATTCTTTTTCAGGAACAACACAATTACTTGATATTACAATGAACTATAGTTTCCAAGGAAACAACACTCTAAAATATGGCTTTACACAAGTTCAATGAGATGCAATTAAATGAGTTTACAATGCCACTACCTCAAAAATACTAACTACAGAAATTGCAAGATCATTAGGTTGAGATAAAAAAGCAGGTATAACATATAGCGAT
>CAMRCV010000104.1 GCA_947041065.1 uncultured Mycoplasma sp. | reverse complement strand
GTTCCTTCTTTTTTATTAAATTTGATATCTTTAAATTGATAAATATATTTTCTTTTAGGGTTATATAAAGAATTAGGATATTTAATATTAACTAATTTTTCTAAAGTGTAATCACTTGCATTTTTAGGTGTAATAAAAGTTGTTTTACTAAGTTCGCTTGTTGTTAAACCATTTTGGTTAATATCATTAATGATAAAATCCATTTCTTCAGAATATATTTTTGTTAAACTTTCATGAATTTCATCCGCCGCATAGAAACCTTGAACTTTAATCAATAAATCATCATTAGTTTTAATATCTTTAACTCAAGGATAATTATAAATTTTTAAATAATCACCCTTATCCTTTTTATTATAAATTTTGACTTTAAACTGCTTTTCGTTTCGAGTAGTTTTATTTTCTTCACAGAATAATTCAAAAACATTTTGATCATCCTCACTCAAGGTCGGCAAACCATTTATTAATGATGTAAATGGAGAGTTTATCAATTCTGATAAGTTTTCATTTTGATGTATAAAAACTTCTTGATTTATTTGATACACACTATTTTTATTTAAAAAGTCCGCCAATTCTTCACTAGGTATTTTTGGTCCTAAATTTAATTTTGGGATAAATTGTTCTCCTTTAGTAATTTGTCTTGAAACCTTTTGCATTATTTCTGTTTCTTGATTTGGAAAAACAAAACCATCCAAAGTTTTTAAAGAAATAACATAATTATTATTTGTATCAAGGTTGGTTAGAGTAGAAATATTTGGAATATTCTCTTCACTTATATTGGTAAAATATTGCTGTAAAATTTGAATTTTATTTTTATTATCAATCATATTCAAACCAATAATTTGATTATCAAA
The DNA here is from genome assembly GCA_947041065.1 of uncultured Mycoplasma sp. GTDB lineage: Bacteria > Bacillota_I > Bacilli_A > Mycoplasmatales > Metamycoplasmataceae > UBA710. The sequence goes on along the minus strand of CAMRCV010000104.1, from coordinate 2,080 downwards.
TAATGTTTTTTCATTATTTTTTGGCGCAATATTTAAAACAACATTTGGTAATGGCTTTGGTGGAATAGGTTTTGATGGAATAACAGGTGTAGGTAAAGATGGTGTAAAAGTTGGTGATCCAGGTTTAGGTATTTCTGGAGATATAGGAGCTGGCAAATCAGGTAATATTGAAGTCGGAGGACTATCTTTGACTCCTGGATTTTTGGCAATAAAATCATCATTATTTTTTGATGAAGAATTATAAACCATAATTGGTATGTAAATGCTGCATGTAACAATAGTTAAACCTAAAGTTGTTAGTGCTCCTATTTTAATAAATTTGTTTTTTTTCGATCTTTCTTTCATATTCACATTTCCTTTGGTAGGATATTATAAAAACAAAACAAATTTTTGTTTTTTGAGAAATTTATTTTGTTTTTAATATATCTTCATTATTTTTTATTATAAAGTGCTCTCTTTAATTAATAAAAAACAATCAATTTAATTATAATATAAATTTTCTTACAAAGGTTAAAAATATTTAAAATTAGGATATAAATTAATAATAATTCTCATGTATTTCTGCTTATTATATATATAATATAAATATGAATTTACTAATTGTCCAAGAACTAAATAGAATTGCTAAAGAACTCAATTTAAATGAAAATTGTTTCGTTGTTTCCAAGCCTGCTAACAAGGATTTTGGAGACTTTTCCACAAACATGGCTTTAGTGGTTGCTAAAACAAATAAAGAAAATCCTAATGAATCAGCAAAAAAAATTGTAGATAAATTTGTTATTAAAAATGCTTTTGTTAAAAACATTACTATTGTTGCTCCGGGATTTATTAATTTTTATCTTGTTGATGAATATTATTCTAACATTGTAAAGAAAATTATTGCAGAAGGATGTAATTATGGAAAAGATAAAACTGACCTTCATTATAACTTAGAGTTTGTTTCAGCTAATCCAACAGGGTTTCTCCATGTTGCACATGCTAGAGGAGCTGCTTTGGGAGATTCTCTTGCTAATATACTAAACCATGCAGGTGTTAAAGTTACTCGAGAATATTATATTAATGATGCAGGTAGCCAAATTGGAATGTTGGCATTTGCTTGTTTTGTAAGATATCAACAATCTTTTGATGTGGATATTACATTGCCTGAGGAAAGTTATCATGGTCAAGACATTGTGTGATGTGCTGAAGAAATTAAAAAACAAATTGGAGACAAATGAGTCGGTCAAGAATATAAGGATATAGAAGAAGAGATTAAAGAAGTCGCAATATCTATTATGCTTAAGAGAATCAAAGAAGATATGGAGTCAATGAATGTTAAGTTCGAAATCTACTTTTCAGAAAAAAGTTTATATGAAGGCAGTATTATAGTTGACAAACTAGAAGAGATTCAAGGGGTAATTAAAAAAGACGGAGCAACTTGATTAAACACCACTGAATATGGCGATGATAAAGACAGAGTATTAATTAAGCAAGATGGTTCTTATACATACTTTTTACCCGATATTATTTATCACAACATTAAAATTGAAAGAGATAAAGGTATTTCTAAATTAATTAATATTTGAGGGGCAGATCATTCTGGTTATATTAAAAGAATGGAAATAGCCATGGAATTAATGGGACATAAAGACAAGTTGGAAGTTATTGTCTTGCAATTAGTGAAACTGTTAAAAAATGGTGAAGAATTAAAAATGTCAAAAAGAAAAGGAACCTCTCTTTATCTTTCTGAATTGGTGAAGCAAGTTGGGGTAGATACTACAAGATTTTTCTTAGTTAATCGTTCTCCCAATTCACAAATTGATTTTGATTTAGATTTGGCAAGTATGAAAACAAATGACAATCCAGTTTTTATTGTTCAATACGCTTATGCTAGATCACAACAATTAATTAACAAATCAACAATAACCAAATTTGATAAATTTGATTATTCAGACAAAAAAGAAAAAGAGATTATTGGGATGTTAGAACAATTCCCTCACCTCATAAAACAAATATCAGAAAATAATAAAGTGCACTTGCTACCTCAATATCTTATTAATTTATCAAAAGAATTCAACTCATTTTATTCAAATAGTAAAAT
>CAMRCV010000103.1 GCA_947041065.1 uncultured Mycoplasma sp. | reverse complement strand
CAATGGCGGAATAACCCCAGAACAAATTTTTACTAACAAAGTAAAAAAACTTCCTTCAAGTAACTAAACTATTTAGTTTTAGAAGTTCAAAGAGTAAGTATTTAAGAAAAAATAAAATGAATACTAAAAAACTATTACCATTAGAATTTTATAAAATATTAATTAATATTTTTTTAGCAATCAAGTTAACATAGTGATAATTATGATATAATTGGTTCATTCGATATTACAAGAATAAAATATCGAAGTCAAAGGAATTAAATATGAATAATAATCAAAAATCAAACCAAAATAATAGTAATAATACTAATCAGTCGCACAATAACAAAGATTATAATGATACAAACAACAATAGAGCTAATCAAAAAAATCCTAATAATAAATAATTATTTAAATATTAAACTGAATTATTAACACAAAACCTTGCAAGAGGTTTTTCTGTTTAATTTATTGATATTACATAACAATTTTTTTATAAAATATTGTTATAATTAAAATACATTTAAAAGGAATTTATGCAAAATCACTATATCAAGCCACTATTATCATCGAATCACTTTACATGTCCCGTTTGTAATGTGACATCAACTTTCTCTCCATTAATTGAATTACAATTTTCAGAAACAAAAAAAACAGACCAAGGATTAATCAAAGTTCTTTATTCTCAATCAAGATGTTTGAGTTGTACTAATAACATTTTATGAACTTCAGATCACTCTGTTGATCAATTCGGAAATAGAATGAAGTTATTGGAAAGCAGAATCATCTTTCCTAAAGTTTCAGATGCTCCAAGACCAAACAAGGATATTAAGGGCAATAATTTAGAACTATATAATGAAGCAAGATTAATCTATAAAGAATCTCCAAGAGCTGCCTCAGCTTTATTGAGAGGTGTTTTAGAAAACTTTTTAAGAGAATTGTTTGAAATACCAGATTCAAACTTATGAGTTATCTTAAATAGACCAGAAGTTAAAATTGGTTTGGGAAGAAATATTTTTAATTATTTAGTTAATTTAAAAAACATTTCAACAGATGTTACTTATTCTACAAAAATGATTTATGATAATGAAGAATTAGAAGATGTTATTAAATTATTTAGTGGAATAAACATTGTCTTCAGTAGATTAGTTAGTGAAGAAAACGAAATCATGCAATTAACTCAATTAGGTTTGAAAATAAATAATTAAAACTCAATTTTAGTTTTTATTTTGCAAAATACTAATCCAATCTTAAAAATAGTTATAATGATGTTATAGTCATTTTGCTTTTTCAATAATGAAATGAAGATTATTTTAAGGGGTATCTATTATGAATGCAAAGATAAATTCAAATGAAGATTTATTACAAAGAGGAACATCTATGAGAAATAGAAATATTCTAGGAATAGTTTTATTTTTTACAATCATCGGGACAATACCTAGTCTTATCATTTCTCTAATAGATTCAATTGTTATTTTATCTACTACTTATAAAGATGAAAATTTAAATGAAGAAAAAACTTTATGAGGTTTATTATCTTTAATTATTCTAGGGAACATTGGTTGTCTAGTGTTTGCTACCAAAATGATAGATACAGCAAATCTAAATATCGAAGTAGAACAAAGTACAAAAGATATGGAAAATAATACTCAAGATATTGTTGACAAAATTTCTAAAATTGAATCAAATAAAACAGAAGTATAAATTAGTCAAATCTGTTATTTAACTTTCGAACTTATTATTGATGTATAATTTTAATATATTCATTTTTATATTTAAATCTTTGTATTGTTATAAAAATATTTATATTAGATTGTTATTTAATCAAGGACAAATTATGAAATCATTTATCAAATCCAAATTACTATTAATTGGACTAATTAGTGCAATTAGTTTTCCTTTGCTTATCGTCTCTTGTCAAAGTGGTGCGAATAATGAAACCGATCCTATAGAGCCAACTTCTCCTAAACCACCAATTGTTCAACCGCCTATTTTGCCAGAAAACCCTGAACCACCAGTTATTAATTTGGTTGAATTTGCTAAAGGTGGAACAATCACTTTAAATCAAGAAGAAAAAATAATATTAAACATTGATAAATATTTAACTATTGTCAAGCAATTAAATTTTAATAAATATAGCAATATTTCAACTTTTACAAATGAAAAATTAACAACTGTTTTACAAGCTAGTCCAGCATTTAAATTGTTAAATTTAACAATATTAAATGGCTCTTCCCAAGTATCAGGACAATTATTGCTTTCTTTAAACGGACTTTATGGTGGTCAACAAATTAAGAGTGAAAAAATATCTATTACTAATTTTTGAAAGTTTTCATCAGGTAACCCTATTAAAGTTAATAATCTTGTTGAACTTGATAAGTTTAACTTTATTAATGATTTAAGAGATGCGGATAATATTAAGAATTTAACTACTAATGATTTTTTTAAATATAATGTCAAACCCATTAATATATCTTTTAATTCTTCGTCATGAAACTTAAATGAAATATATAAAAATGGTTTTATATCTAATATGAAGTTCAAAAATGTTTATTTAAACAAGAAGGATTGAGTAGCTTCAATTACTTTTGTTGAAAAAAAATATAATGGAAGCGAATGAGTGATGGAGTCTTCTACAGAAAAATCATTAAAAAATTATAGGGTAAGTTTTGATGTTCAAAAATCGGCGATGAAAATTTTAGCACAAACACTTACAATTGAAAATAATACTCAAGCAAACACATATGCTTCAACAATATTTTTAAATTCTAAAAGAGGTTTGGCAAATTGAGAAACATTTATGAAGTTAGAGCAAAAAATAGTTGATAAATATTTCCCGCATTCAATCTCTAGTATCAAAATAATTGCAGAAATGGGGTTGGTTGCCAATGATGATGACGGAGTTTTAATGAGTAGTTTTAAATTATCTGATTCCGATAATCCCACTAATTTTGCATCATCAACAATCAAGTCAATTACTAACTTTAAAAAATCACAAGAAATATTAACTTTAGATAATTTAGCTCTTAAAAAAAACAATATGATAATTTTCCCTGGATCCGCTTTGGAAACA
>CAMRCV010000102.1 GCA_947041065.1 uncultured Mycoplasma sp. | reverse complement strand
AAATTGATGAAATTACTAAAACGATTAAAGATGCTAGTACAAATACAGCCGGAGTTGATATTTCTGATTTAAAAGAGTATTTCTTAGGTGAAAATGATAATGATGATGACTTTGATGATTTAGGAGTTTTTGATAGAATTAATGCCTTAAATAATAACAAGAAATTAAATAACATTGGTGGTCTTATTGGATATGAACTAAAACTAAGTGATATTTATACTGCATTATTGCCAGAAAAACCAAAAGTTGCTATTGATATGGATACAGTTTTCTTTGCACCTTCTGCATCATTAGAAAATACTTTCGTTTATCCTTCTTCAACAGGAAAATTCAAATATGAATTTGATATAAGTTTTTTAAAAACACAAGATAAAGCTACTGTTTTAGCAATGACAACAGCTGCTGATTTAACAAGTATTTTAGTTAAAGATGGTCCTCAAAACATAAGTACGGAAATGGCAAAAGTTAAAGACATTCAAATTATTGAAATAGGTTCTTTATTAAAGCTAACAGTAAACTTTAAAGATGCTGCTACTTTATCTGAAGTAATTAGTATTAATCCTTCTTTATTAAAACCTACTGTTAACCCACCAGTTATTCCAACTGTATAATTTTATATAAATATATTTACATAAATAAGGACATCCAGAGGGTGTTCTTTTTATTTTGAAACTATATATTGTGGTATAATTAAGAGATAAAATTTAAATTTAAATTATGAAAAGGAAATCAATATTATGAAAAAATTATTATTAGGATTAGGAACATTATCATTAGCTATTTTACCAGTAGCAGCAATGGCATCTTGTTCAACAAGTATGACAAATGAGGTATTAAAAATTAAATTACTTTCTGGTATAACAACAATAACACAAGATACTATTAACAAAACAGCAGGAGAAATTGCAGTTGCTCAAGCATTACCTTCAACAAATCCTGAAGAAATAAAAACTAAAAATGATAAATTAGTATCAATCTTGAAAAATGTTTTCATTGGTATAAATACTGAAAATATTAATAATTTCGAAGTATCTTTAACAGGAGACGCTGATAAAACAATTATCTTGACAAGTAAAGTAATCGGAAATATAAAATATATTTTTGCAAATGAAACTAATGTTTTAACTGCAGTTGCTTCTGCTGTCCCTACTAAAAGCTTACCTATAACTTTAGCTGCTGATATTACACAAGCTATGATAGAAACAGCAATATCAGCTTACCAAGTATCAGAAACTGAAACAGATATGGCAAAAGCATTAGTTCCTTTGTTTGAAGGAATTACAGCGGATTCGTTAATGGGTAATAAATTATCAGTTGAATTGATCGCAACAACAGAAACTGTTCCTGGAAAAATTCTTTTAGTAGCATCTCCTGATTATTTCTTTACTAATGCAACAGACACAATTTTAGTAGCAATACCAGCTCCTACAGCTCCTGTATTATAAAATAAATTAATATACAATATAAAAAAATGAAAGTAATGGTTTTATTATGAAAAAATTACATTTAGTAACAGCGTTACCTTTGGTTATGATACCTATAACAGTTATTTCTTCTTGCTCATCAACACCTAGCGAAATAGGCAATATGTTAAACTTGTTACAAGACACATTAGCTATTGAAACATATCCTGATGAAAATTTAGCTAAAACACAAGCTTTAAGAGCGGCATCGAGTATTATTGATGGTGAAGATAATATCGATAATAACATCATCAATGCTTCAATCTTTTCAGAATATCCTTGAAATCAAATTCCAGGAGAAAATTTTGTAACTCAATTACAAGCCGTTTCTGCAAAAAGTGAAGGAACAAAAGTTTTGTTAAAAGTTAGAATTGCTTACTATTATAGTGGAAACCTTAATGCAAAATATTATTCAGATTATAAAGAATTAATTGTTCAATTTCATGTTCCTGGAAAATAGGATAAAAAAAAGATTTTAATTAAAATCCATTTTCTTTTCATATTCTTCTAAAGTCCCTCTAAAGATAAATGAGGCATCATTTTTAATTTCTAAAATAATAGTCGCTTCTTTAATCAATGCTTTATTATATGTTGTAAAAATCATATTTGATTCATACTTATTAAAAGATTCAACCACTGCATCAATAGATTCAGTATCTAGATGGTTTAAAGGTTGATCAAATATTAAGAAGTTAGATTCGGTAAGCATGATTTTGGAAAACATCAATCTTGCTTTTTCTCCTCCGGAAGTATTTTTAACTTGTTTGAAAACACTATCTCCACTAAATAACATTTTACCTAAGAATGATCTCATTCTTTGATCACTAACATCTTTGTTAACATCTTGAGAATTTTTTAAAGGTCATTCTCTTAATCAATCGAGCATTCCTTTATCATTTTCAAAATAAGAGTTATTATCACTTGGGAAATAATCGGATTTAATTGTTGCTCCTCATTTAAATTCGCCAGTAAAGTTTTTTTCTTTGCCAACCAAAATTTCTAAGAATTTTGTTTTAGCAATATCATCTTCGCCAATGATTACTAATTTATCATTAGGTCTCATAGTAAATGATAAGTTATCAAATAATACTTGACCATTAATGTCCTTATAACCTAAATTTTCAACTTCTAATATTTGTTTTCCGGGAACTTTATCAACTTCAAATCTAATGAAAGGATATTTTCTTGTTGAAGGAATAATTTCATCAAGAGTAATTTTTTCTAAAGATTTTTTTCTTGAAGTCGCTTGCTTTGATTTCGAAGCATTAGCTGAAAATTTATCAATAAATGATTTTAATTTTGCAATTTGCTCTTCTTTTCTAACATTAGTATTTTTTTGCATTTCTGCTATCAACTCTGAAGATTGTTTTCAAAAAGAGTAGTTTCCAGTAAACATTTTTGCTCTACCAAAATCTATATCAACAATGTTGGTACAAATATTATCTAAGAATTCACTATCATGAGAAACAACGATAACAATTTTATCGTACTCAATAATAAAGTTTTCTAATCATTTAATAGCTCTCATATCTAAGTGGTTAGTAGGTTCATCCATAATTAAAATATCTGGATTTCCAAAAAGAGCTTTTGCTAAAATACTTTTAACTTTTTCTCCTGATTTTAAATCTTTCATTTGCATCCCAAATTTTTCTCTAGGG
>CAMRCV010000101.1 GCA_947041065.1 uncultured Mycoplasma sp. | reverse complement strand
CTACACTCTTTCCCTACACGACGCTCTTCCGATCTAATAAAAAGATGGAGTTAAATCAAATTTAACAAAATTAAAATATATATGAAAAAAAAGAACCAATTATTGTGGTTCTTTTTATTTGTTTAATAGATTAATGTATTTTATTCTTGACTCTTTGATAAGGCATCAATTCCAAATAAAGCACAATCATCTCCATAAGGATCATCTAAAAATTCAATAACATCGAATTGAGAAGGCAATGAATTCTTTTTAGCTCATTCAATTGCTTTATCAATATATCATTTATTATGTCTAGCTACAGAACCACCAATAACAATTGAATTAGGGTTTAAGATAGATATAACTATTGCTAAAGTACTTCCTAAAGATTCAATCGCTTCATCAATAATTGTTTGGGCTTTTTTATCTGTTGAATATAAATCAAATACTTCTTTAGTTGTTAAATTTTTGTCAAATATTTTATTTGCTCTTTTTTCAATTCCTGAACCTGAAGAAAAATATTCACAAGAACCAGTTGAAAGGTGATTTTCTTCTTTATTAAAAGATGCAGGCATTCAAGCAATTTCTAATCCTTGAAATGAAAAACCTGAATAAATTTCTCCTTTATATATTAAACCAGCACCAAGACCTGTTGAAACAGTAAAAAATTGTGTAATATCTTTCTTGGTTTTTTTATAAAAAGTGTGCACAGCATATGCCATAGCATTTGCATCATTTTCAAAAACTATTTTTTTAACACTTGAATTAGAAGTAATGAAATTTCTTACATTAAATCCAACTCAATTAGGAATGTTAGCTCCAGAAATAATGACTCCTTCATCATAATTTGCAACTCCAGGTAAACAAATACCTAAAAATTCTATTTTATGTTCATTCAATAAAGCTATTAAAGGCTTTAATGATTCTTCTGGACTAGAAAGAATTGTCGCAAATGATTCTCTAAAAATTATTTTGTCTTCTACTATAATAGCGAATCTTGAATTCGTTCCTCCGATGTCAATTACTGCGTGTTTTTTCATATTTTTTCCTTTTTTAATTTAATTATATATAAAAAATAAACCAATTGCTTAGTTTATATTTTTTATAAATTTAATTATTATTTTTTTATTCTGATTTCTTTTAAACGAGCTGATTTACCTTTTAATTCTCTCATGTAATAAAGTTTGGCACGCCTTACTTTATTAGAACGAATTAATTCAATAGATGCAATGTTAGGGTTGTTTAAAGGGAAAGTTCTTTCGACACCAATTCCATAAGAAATTTTTCTTATAGTAAACGTTTCTTTTGAACCACTATTTTTCATAGCAATAACCAATCCTTCAAAAATTTGAATTCTTGATTTTTCTCCCTCTTTAATTCTTACATGGACTTTAATATTGTCTCCAGATTTAAAAGCTGGGAAATCTTCACGATGTTGAGAATCTTCAATTGCTTTAATTTTATTATTTATCATTTTTTGTCCTTTCTAAAAGATCAGGTCTTTTGTTTAGAGTATTTTCTTTTTGTTTTTCAATTCTTCAATCATTAATGTTTTTGTGATTTCCACTCAATAAGACTTCAGGAACAAGCATGTTGTTATATTCCCTAGGTCTTGTATATTGAGGAAAATCTAGCAAGTTGTTTTGAAAAGAATCGTTTTGATGAGATGACTCCTTAATTACTTCAGGAATTAATCTAATGACTGAGTCAGCAATTACCATAGAAGGAAGCTCACCGCCAGTTAGAACATAATCCCCAATTGAAATTTCACAATCAATCAAACTTCGCACTCTCTCGTCAAAACCTTCATATCTACCTGAAATAAATGTTAATGTTTTTTCCTTAGATAACTCTAAAGCCATTGTTTGAGTAAATTGTTGTCCTTGTGGGGATAACAATATAATCTTACCTTTTTCATCCAATGAATTTAAAGCATTATCGATCGGTTCTACCATCAATAACATTCCAGGACCTCCGCCATAAATTTCATCATCAACTTTTCTATGCTTATCATTTGTAAATTCTCTAAAGTCTATTATATTAATATCTATTAAATCTTTTGCTATGGCTTTCGAAACGATTGATTCTGTTTTAAAGGCATCATAATATTTTGGAAAAATTGTTAAAAAATTTATCTTCATTATTACTCTTCTTTTGTAGAAGCTTTTTTAGTTGCTGGTTTTTTAGTTGTTGTTTTTTTTACAACTTCTTTTGTTGCTATTTTTTTAGCACTAGGTTTTCTTGTTTTTTTAATACTTTTACCTTTTGCTAATTTATCTTTCGCTAAAGAATATTCTTCTCAAAATTTGTCTTGCTTTAATAAATTTCTAACTGTATCAGTAGGTTGTGCACCATCATCTAATCATTTAATAATTAATTCTTTGTTTAATTTTAACTCTTCAGATAGTGGATTAAAATATCCTAACTCTTCTATAAAACGCCCATCTCTAGGTGCTCTAGCATCAGCTGCTATAATTCTATAAAAGGGATTGAACTTATTACCCATACGTTTTAATCTTAATTTTACCATTTGTCCTCCTTATATAATTTTTAAAATATACATACATTTTAACACAAAAATAAAGATAGGTGTCAAGTATTTTTGCTTGACACCTATTTTCATTTATTTTATTTCTTTAGAAACTGCATTAGCAAAGATACTTTTGATTCTTTCTACAGTTCCTTCCATTGATTTTACAATTTGAGAAATTGGGAAATAATCTAATTCGTTATCTTCCTTAGTTAGTTCTGTTCTAATGTTTTTAATAGCTTCATGTGACAGTTCGATAAATTCTGAATACATTTTTTCAGTTTGCTCAAAGATATCTTTTATTTTTTTATCTTTATATATTTTGATGTATTTTTGTAATAATTCTAAATAGTTTTTTGACAAATCTTGAACCATTATAATGTGATTTTGATTTACTTGCTTTCTAACAAAAGTTTTTGCAATTGCCAAAGAATAACTTGTAGCTATAGCAATATCTTTAGCTGAATAGATAATTGAAATGACAAATCTAAGGTGATTAGCTCTTGGATCATCTTTAGAAATGGTTCAGATACATTCATCAACCAAATCTCTTTCTTTTTGTTCGGCCTCTTTGACCCTTACGGCTATTGAATCAATGATTTTATGACCATCTTC
>CAMRCV010000100.1 GCA_947041065.1 uncultured Mycoplasma sp. | reverse complement strand
TCTAAAAGTTAGATCCGAAGATTGTTGAATTTCATAAGTTAAAATTCCTTTAGTGATTGCATGAATAGTTCCAGATGGTACATATACAACATCACCCTTTTTAACTTTTTCATATTTTAAAAACTTGTCTCAAGAACCATCATTAATATATTGTTCAATTTTTTTAATATCTGTTTCTTTTGAACCGTAAACAATTTTGGCATCTTCCGGACAATCTAAAATATATCAACATTCAGTTTTACCTAACTTATTAAAATGTTTGATAGCATATTCGTTATTCGGGTGTACTTGAACACTCAAATCATCATTAGCATCAATTATTTTTGTTAACAAAGGATAAGAACCTTGGAAATTTCCAAAAAGTTCTTTATTATTTTGGAAAATATCACTTAATAAATGGTCTTTAAAAATACCAGAAGTGGCTACAGACTCTTTGTTTTCTAAAGCACTAATCATTAAAGCTTCACCGATTTTTTCATTACCAATATATCCGAATTTCTTCAGCCTATTTCCGCCCCATATTTTATAATCAAAATACGGACTTAAGAATATAATTTCTTTTTTCATTCTGTCCTCCTTATAATATTATTTTTTAATAGTGATTTATTATTGAAAAATAATGATTCACAAACAATTTTATTATTTTCTATTTTTTGTTTTTTGCCAATAGTTGAACTCACTTTATTTCTAAAAGCATTTCATTTATTATGGAATTCTTTTTTTCCTTCTTTTGAAGATAAATTAATTCCAGTAATAAATATTATTGAATGGAGAATTGAACCAGCAATAATAGTTAAAAAGAATCATAATATTGAAATATATTGCATACCATTTCCTGATCCACCAAAAGCTGAAGGAATCGTTTGTCCCAATTTACCTAACTCTGTTATCGGAGCACTTACTCCTCCAACTATAGCAGTAATCGGTCCTCCTCACATTCCTACATAACCACCAACAAAGAATAGAAAAGATAATCCGCCAGCTAAACCAGAAGCTATAACATTAGCTATTAAAACTTGCTTTGGACGATTAACAGCAAAAGGAATAGCTCCTTCTGAAATTCCGAAGAACCCAAGACCTAGAGCCGATACCCCTTCCGCTCTTTCTTTTTCTGTGAATTTTTTTCTTCCTCATATTGTTGCTAAACCACAACCAATTGGAGCAATAGGGATAGCTGCAGCAACAGATCCCATCAATCTTGGGTCAACTACAATTAAAGCAGTCGCACAAGTACCGGCAATTTTATTTAAAGGGCCACCCATATCAAAACCAATCATACAACCTAGTAAAAACCCAATTAGAAAGTTAACACCATTTATTTTGGCGGCTTCTGATAAACCAAAAACAATAGAATTCATAATAAAACCTAAAGGACCTGATAAAAGTAGAATAAAAGGGAAAGTAATTATTGTTGTGGCAAAAACAGGAATGAAAATTATCGAAATTATAGGTGTAATTAATTTGTGAGTTTTTCATGTAAGAATTCATTTGATTAAATATCCTGAACTAAATCCCATGATAATGGCTGCAAATAAAGAGAGACCAACATTAGAAATCCCTGTAGTGGCTGCATCGGGAAAGAAAAATTCAATTTGCGGAATCGGATTTTTTATTCCTGGAACATTTCATCAAAATGTAAATGAAGTACTAGCGGCTGCAAAAGTAGATATAAAACCTGGTGCAAAACCTGCCCTTCCAGTAATGGATTCTGCAATAAAAGCACCCATAATTGCAATAAAAACAAGGAAACCAATTTCTGAAACACCCTTTAAAATAATATAAATAGGATCTTCATTCAATGAAGGAATTGCTCCTAGAGAATTTATTATTGCTCATACAATACCTGAAAATACAATGAATGGAATCATTCTTGAAACACCGGATAACAAATGACCCATAAAAACTTTTGATTTTGATTGTTGAAAACTATTGGTTGATTTTGATGCCTTAGATGATGATACACCACCACTTTTTCCATGTATTTCTTGTTTAAAAGATTCTTGTATACACTCTTCAGGTCTACTGATAGCATCATTTGTATTAACTTTTAAAAGTTTTTTTCCTTCAAATCTTTCTAAATCTATATATATGTCAGCGGCGATAATGATAGTTTCAGCTTGTTCAATTTCTTCATCTGATAATTTTGATTCAACACCCTTTTGTCCTTGGGTTTCTATTTTGATTTTATAACCTAAATTAATTCCAGCTTTTTCAAGAGATTCTTTGGCCATAAAAGTATGCGCAACACCTGTAGCACAAGCTGAAACACCAACTATTAAACCTTTTGTTCCTGTTTGCACAACAACTTCTTTTTCTTCATACATTTTTTCATTTAAATATGTAAAAAGTTCTTTTTCTGTTTTCAAATTATGCATATTTTTTCTAAATTCATCATCCAACAATAATGTCGCCACTTTTGAAAGAGTATCCATATGAATTGTTGATGATTGATTTTCAGGAATCAACAAAGCAATCATTACTTTAATTGGCTTCCCATCCATAGAATCTCACTCTACACCATTAGAACAACGAACAACTATTATTGTCGGTTTTTTAATTTCTTTAATTCTTGCATGAGGAATTGCAAAGCCGTCTTCAAAACCTGTTGTTGATTCATCTTCTCTTTTAATAAAAGCATCAATTAATTTTTGTTTATTGCTTTTTGAAATTACATTTAAACTAATTGCTTGATTTGATATAAAATCGAAAACATCATTTCGTGTTTTCAATTTCTGTGATAAAAAAATATTTTGTTGTTTTAACATAAATGATTAAAAAAACCTTTCAATCTATTAACTATAATTATACCATTAAAATGTTTTTTGAGTTTTTATTTTATAATACTGGATTTGATTTTAAAAAAATATTTCCTTCAACAATTCCTTTTTCAATATTTATTGTATAAAAATATTCACAATTAAACAAATCTACTTTATGATAAGTAACTAATTTTGAAAGACTATTAATCATTAAATCTAATTTGTTAATAATATCTTTTTGTTCACTTGAAGTTGGGATTTGAGTTTTATCTTTTAAAAGAAGATTTGATAAAAATAAATAATTATCTTTAACTTGTTGTAGATCGGAAGAGCACACGTCTGAACTCCAGTCACTAATGCGCATCTC
>CAMRCV010000099.1 GCA_947041065.1 uncultured Mycoplasma sp. | reverse complement strand
TTCCGACATTTTGTTCAACAAGAATGTCGTTGTTTAATTTCACTTCTTGATTTTCATTACCACCATTAATAAAGTGGAAAGTGTGAGCTACATCATCTAAAAAACCTGATACTGTCAAGTTTTCTCTTAGTCCAATGTTTTGAATATCTCCTACAAGTCTCAAGATTTCATTGTATAGATATTCTTGAGCAATAGCTTTTGCGCCATCATCTATTTCTTTGACTCTTTGATTTTTTGAATTATGATCATTTAGTATTTTTTGTATCTTAATAGATGTGTTGCCGTTTTGATTTGCTAAGATGGCATTAATATCTACTTGTGATATAAATTTTGATTCTCTTTCTATTCAAAGTATTGAATCGGGGTTCAACGCTTTTGAATTATCAGGTGCGCGAGGACCATTAACCTTAGTGCTATTTTTAAGTTTTAATTTCCGATTTAAGTCTTGTGAAGTGATTGATTCTGATAAACGAATTGTTTCATTAGGATTAATAACAGTTATACCATCTGCTTCAACTATTTCAATAATTTGAGTCTTTTTTCAATAAGAAGTTTGTGAGTAATATTCTTGTTGATCTTTATTTAAGCTCAACATATAATCTTTATAATTTTTGGTTCATAATTTATTATTTTCGGCTTGAGAATTCAAAAAATCATAGTTAATTTTTACATGATATCTTTCATATTCATAACTTGTTTTTTCTTTTACAATTCATGGTTTAGCAATGACAAAATTATTATCAAGAACAAAAAATAGTTTGGTATTTTTTTGAATAATATCAGTAGTTATTGTGTTGTTATAATTAATTGAAAAACCACCTGGTTTAATTGTTTTATTTAATGATTGTGATAACCTTAATTTCTTGCTTCCTGTAGGGGTAATAATATCAAAGATTCCTTTTTGATCAATTGTTTTATCAATAGAATAAATAGACCCCCGACCTTC
Organism: uncultured Mycoplasma sp.; assembly: GCA_947041065.1. Lineage (GTDB taxonomy): Bacteria > Bacillota_I > Bacilli_A > Mycoplasmatales > Metamycoplasmataceae > UBA710. Next base: position 2,225 of record CAMRCV010000099.1, on the reverse strand, counting down.
TCCGGCACTCTTTGTAAAACCAAGCAATCTAGCAACTTGATCTGGGTGTATGGTAATTAATTTACCTTGTTTATCTCATGATTGTTTTAATGATTGCGAAATAGTTGCCTCGTGTGTTAAAGCGTTAATGTAAATACTTTTAACGTTAGTTATTCGATCATCGGTTGAAGAAAAAAATCCATCTACCCCAGGAACAACTAATATTAAATCACCTAAAGTAATATCTGAGTTTCCTGATTTAAAGACAGTAATTTTATCTGTAGTATTTAACCTATAGTTAACATCAACCTCAACACCTGGAGATTTATATTCCTTTAATGGAGTTGGAGGAAAGTGTCTAGCTTCAACAACGCCTGTTTTTTCATCAATAAAGTTAGCAATATTATTTACTTGTAAAAAACGATATAAATCTTTTACTTTTAAATAATTTTTATTACCAACAGACCCAACAACATTCAATTTAGAAATTTGAATGTAACCTTCTTTGGTTAGCGGGTGTAAAACTATATCTTCTTGAGGAAAACGAATAGTGTTTTGAGAATTAACAGTGCTATTTTCTGAATAATATTCTGTTTTTTCAGGAATTAAACCATCAGGAATATAAGCCTGACTGGGCTTATCACCTGTGGCATCTATTTCTGTATCGACTGTTAAGTCGTGAATTTTTGAGATTTTTTTGTAATCTTCAAATTGAGATGTATAATTCGTTTTTACATCATTCAAAAGAGTAAAAACACCAGAAGAAAGGAAAATTAAAACAGTCAAACCAAAGATTAAACTTTTGGTTTTAGAGAACGATTTTCAAATTTCTTTGAACAACTTTTTCATTTTTACCCTCTGTGATATCAATTATAATACAGAGTAATTTTATCATATATAGATTTTATAGGGCTATTTTGCAGAAATTAACAATCAAGTTCTTGGATATTTTTTTGGTGTTTTTTTCGTTTTTGAATATTGAAATAAATAATGTTTTTGAATTTCGTTATTTTTAGTCATAATGTCTACAGTTTTAATGTCAATTCTCAAAGATAGTTCTTCAATTATTTGTGATGATTCTTGTAACTCATCATATATTTTAGGACCCTTTAAAAATGAATATTGAGCATCCATTGCACCCACTCTAGAAGATATTTCTATCAAATTCTTTAAAGAGGTAACTGCTCTAGCTGTAATTAAGTCAAAAGTCTCTTCTTCTTTAACATCTTCTATTCTTTGCACCATGAAAACCATCTTTAAAGAAAGTTGTTTTTTAACTTCTTCTAAAAAAGCAACTCTTTTTAAACTAGGTTCTGAAATAAACAAATCAAAGTCTCTTTTGTATATTAGAAAAGGCACAGAAGGAAAACCTACACCAGATCCAATGTCTAGCATTTTTTTACCTTGAGTAATCTCGAAAGATTCATTCATAAGCACTATAGATTGATATATTCCTTCTCTTCACAAATCATCGCCGCTAAAACCGGTTAAATTAAGTGATTTGTTAGTGGTTTCTATCAAATCCACATATTTGATTAAATCTTGAAAAACCTCTTCGTTTTGACCAATCAATTCAAATGTTTTATCTTTAAAGGACATTTTCTTTTATTTTCTCATATATTCTAGAAATAGACTTTGACTCAATAGATGCTGCAATTACTTCAGATATAAATGGCGCTAAAGAAATAACGGCTAATTTAGGTGATTTAATATTTTTCACACTTTCAATTGAATCTGATACTAAAACTTTATCAATAATTTCGCACTCATCAAATAAATCAAAAGATTTAGTAAATAGTCCGTGAGTTGCTGCTATATATATTTTTTTAGCTCCCTCTTTCTTTAAAGCTTTAGCGGCTTTTAAGATTGTGTTACCTGTATCAATAATATCATCAATAATAATAATATTTTTTCCACTAACATTTCCTAGAATACCTAGAATTTCACTTTGATTTGGTCCTACTCTTCTTTTATCAACAATAGCTATTTTTACAGAATTTGAAATTAACTCAGCTAAAACTCTAGCCCTAACTGCTCCACCATGATCGGGAGAAACGATGGTAAATTTCATTGTGTTGTTTTGCTCACTAATTTCACTTAGGTAACTAGCTAAACTAATTGATCATCTCAAGTCATCAACAGGAATGTTGAAAAACCCTTGAATAGAAGGATTGTGTAAATCAACAGTTATTAGTTTGTTAACACCAGCCACTTCCAAAATGTTAGCCATCAATCTAGCACCAATT
>CAMRCV010000098.1 GCA_947041065.1 uncultured Mycoplasma sp. | reverse complement strand
ACGGTGAACTGGTTTTAAACCATCTCTAGCATCAGGTAATGCTCTAGAAACAATTACAGACATTGCATATTCAAGAAATGATTGTTTCATTTCTGTAGCTACTAAAATAGGAGATAAAAAGGGAGTATCTTCCATTATTAATTGTGATTGAACTTGGTATTCTTCTTTATCTTGTGGAGCTTCAGATTCATCTTCATCAACTTCAATTTTAACTATTTCATTAGATTCTAAAAAAACAACTTTTAAATCGTCGTCTTCGACAACGTATTGATCGTCATCTTCCTCTATCTCTTCATCAGTAAATTTATTAAATTTATCATCATCTTCATTATTAAACATTGACATAATTTTCCCTCTTTTTAAATTTATATATTTAAATACATTTATTTATATAAAATTATAGCACTTAAACAGCAAAAAAACCTATATTTAATTAGGTTTTTAATGATTTGAAAACATGTTATTGTGAATGATTATTTGTTTAATTTAGCTTCGATAAAATTAATATTTTTACCTCTTCCATGTCATTTTATTTCATAACCAGTAGGAACATTATCTTTTATTTTATGTGAAGAATATAGGTCTGTTGTTTGAAAAACGATGTCTGCCCCATATTCTGTTAGTGATTCTAATGAATATTCATATAAAGAATCATTATCTGTCTTAATTAGTAAAACACCATCTGTCGTTAAAAGACTTTTATATATATCAAGAAAGGCTTTGTAGGTTAATCTTCGCTTATAGTGTCTTTTTTTAGGTCAAGGATCACTAAAAGTTAATCAAATGGTTGATACCTTACCTTCAAAAGCCTCAGTTAATTTAATTACATCTTGACAAACTATCTTTAAGTTCTCAATTTTATTTTGATCAATAGCTTTTAAAGTTTTCAAAATCACTGTTGGAAATTTTTCAATTCCAATAAATTTTTTGTCAGGTTCATTAATTGCCATTTGGACAATCATTTCACCTTTTCCCATGCCAATTTCTAAAATTGTATTTTCGTCTACTTTAATTGGCGTGGTTTTAATAACACTTGCATGTTTTTCTAATATGGAATTTGCTTCCGGGTTATTTCTTAATCTCATATTTAATATAATACTAAAAAGATTTAAAAAACCTTTATAATTGATTGCAAGATGAATAAAATAGATATAAACAAAGAGTTTATTAATATACAAGCATATAAACATGATGGTACTTTGTATCGGCAATGAAATGGAGCCAGAATTGTTGGTTCTTCAAAAGATTACGTGTTGGTTTTATTAAATAAAACAAAGGTTCAAGAATCAAAAAATCAAAAATGAGTTATTACTGAACCCATTATTTGATTTTTTTCAACTAACAAATTTTTTAATGTTACCTTAACCATTAAAGAAGATGGGTGTTATTACTATGCGAACTTGTCTTCGCCTTTTTTCTTTGAAGACAATACTATCAAGTATATTGATTATGATTATGATATTAAAAAATACCCTAGAAAGAAGTTTTCTATAGTTGATCATAATGACTTTATCAATAATAAAGATTGATATGATGAAGATACAAAAAATGTTATTTACCAAAACTTGGTAGAACTTGCTGAAATGTCAATAAAAAAAGAAAGTATCTTTAATGAAACAACCATCAAAGAAGTTGTCAAAAAATTAATCTCTATAAGAATAATTGACAAAAAACATTTTGTTTTTCTTTTTAATTCACAAAATAGGTAATCTTAAAGATTATATGGCGCGCCCGGAAGGACTTGAACCCTCAACCTCTTGGGCCGTAACCAAGCACTCTATCCAATTGAGCTACGAGCGCATAAAAAATGGAGGCACCAACGAGATTCGAACTCGTAATCAGGGTGTTGCAGACCCATGCCTTGCCGTTTGGCTATGGTGCCATTTTAAACCTTTTTTAATTATATATTAAATTTGTTAAATTATTTTTTTTCAGTGTTTTCAGAAAAGTCGCCATCCAAAATTTTTGCAAGACCACCTTTTTTATAACTAGGTCCAATATGTGTGGCAACATTTAATAAATGTTTTGAAGAATTCTTCATAGCTATCAAAGCACCTAAATGATTTAAAGTAGAAGTATCATTCATTGAATCTCCAATATGTACACTTTTATCAGGTTTAACATTTAGCATTTTAGTAACATAAAGCGCCGCTAATCCTTTAGTAGCTTTCATATCAGTAATTTCAATTATTCAATCATCAGCAGATGTTTTAATTGACAAAGAAGGGAATCCTTCTTTTAATTCTAAAAATATTTTAAATAATTTGCTTTTACGACAACCAGCAATAACTAGTTTATTATATTTTTGTGTAGTATCGAATTGTTTTAACTTAAAATAATGTTTTTTACTAAATCAAATTAAAGGTTTTAAATATAAAACATTTGAGTACAAACGATATTTAGAATCAGGGATTATAATTACCCTGTATTTCTTAGCAACTTGTTTTATTAAAGAAACCATATTGGTGTCCATAAAAATTTCTTGTAAGATTTCATTTTTGTTATTCGCAATGATAGCGCCATTTTGACAAATAGCATATTCAATATTCAAAGATTTCATCAACCCTTTAACTTTACTACCAAAACTTCTTCCGGTCGAAATAACAACGGGTGTGTTTTGATTAATTTCTTTAATTTTTTCAGCATTTAAGTCTGAAATAGAATGACGCTTGCCATCTAGCAATGTTCCGTCTAAGTCAATAAAAAAACATTCAACTTCAAACTCATTATTTTTTTTATTAAGTTCTTGGCTTATTGATATTTTGATATTTCCTCGTTTCATTCTTCATAAGAAAGAAATCCAACATTTTGAAAGACCATTTTTCCATCTTTGTAAATCATTGTTGTTGGTGTAGCAGAAACATTAAAGTGTTCCAAAACATCGCCACCTTCTTCAACATCAAATGTAATTAGAGTAATTTTCTTGTCATTTGACAAATCTTCCAATATTGGCATTTGCATAATGCAAGGACCACAAGTTTCTGAATGAAAATTAATCATAATAAGCATATTTTCTATTTTTAAGATATTTAAAATTTCTTCTTTATTTTTAACGACATGTATCATATAACACTCTCCTATTTTCATTAATTTATTAAGTTAATTTTATCATTAAACTAATATGATTTTGCGTAAATGACAAATCTATTTGTCTTTTGGCCTGAAAAAATACATATTCC
>CAMRCV010000097.1 GCA_947041065.1 uncultured Mycoplasma sp. | reverse complement strand
TTGGTGCATATACTCCACATCACCTCTTCTATTAGAACTTATAATGTTAAATTTTCTATATTCATTTTTTTGTGGCAAACCATTCCTATATGACACAACAACAGAAACTGGATTAGTGTTTCTAGTATTTGAGTTATCAATCATAATAATATGATTTAAGTTTTCTTGATTTGTTATGTTTTTCAAAAACGATAAACCATTAATAACCATTTCTTGTTTATGTTTGTATTCCAATATTTTAAAATCAATATTTTCCTTAGCATTTTTCATAGCTAAATTTAATATGGCAAAATACTTTCCTTGTTTAGGATTGGTTAATTCTGTTTCAAAAAATATATCATCAGAAACAAGATTTAAATTTGTGATTATTTTTTTTGGTAACTGCTTATTCTGATAAAACTGATTTAGAAATTGTCTGATAGTATCGCTAATAGATATATTTATTTCTACCGTGTGAATGTTATTGCTAACCAATGATCCGTTTCTATAAAATTGAATACAAAAAACCATAAAATTATTATGAGTAGTTCCAGATATAACATCTAAGTTTGTATTGTTTTTTAATTCTACAATTTGAACATCTTTATTCATTGATAAAAACTTAATAACACCTTTAACTTCATTAGCTCTTTCAAATTGTTCGTTATCAGAAAATTGATACATTTTTTTCGTTAACTCTATTAAAAATTCATTGTTATTTTTGGACAACGTTTGTTTAGCGAATAAAAATTTATTTTCTCAAAATTCAGGTGTTTCTTTTTGAATAGGCAAACCATGATTGTAAAAACATTCGCTTTTTAAAAAGTTTAAGATAATTTTAGAATTACCATTATTTAAGTAAGGGCCATAAAATAAATTATATTTACTCTCTTGTTTGACGGTGTATTTTAAAGAAATAGACAATCCCTTTTTATTTAATAAAAGATTGATGTATGGGTATTTTCTATCGTCCAATAAACAAACGTTATAAAAAGGTTTATATTTTTGAATCAAGTTTCTTTCAAGAATGAGTGCTTCGTTTTCATTGTTACAAATAATCGTTTCATATTGATGTATTTTTGCAACCATTTTAGTTGTTTTAAAAGAGTTAATAGAACCTGCAAAATAATCAGACATTCTTTTCTTTAAATTCTTTGCCTTACCCACATAAATAACATTGTTATTAATATCTTTTCATAGATATACTCCAGCAAGATCACTTACATTATTCAAATCCATAATTAAATTAAGTTATTGATTTCTTCAATCATTACTTGAAGAGGAACATACTCATGTTTAATAGTAACTATTTCTCCGTTTTTAAGAAATACATGTGTAGGTATTTTTAATACTTGGTACTTACTTGTTTCATCTCTAAATAAAAGAGATTCTTCAGCTTCTACTCTAATGAATTGCACGTCTTTATTTGTTTCAAAATGTTGTGCTAACTCATCAACAATGGGTTCCATCATTACGCAATCTCCACATCATTCAGCACCAAATAACAAGTATGTTACTTTAGTGTTCTTTAATACTTCTTGTGCATCATTTCATTTCATTTCTTTTATCATTGTTTATCCTTTTTTCATTTTTTTTATTTTTTGCTTTTTATTTATTTTAATATCTTGTGTTTGATTGTATATGCTGAGATTTTCATCTTTTTTTCCTTCAACAATATTGCTGAATAAAAATTCTGTATCTTCAAATTTAATATCTTTTCTTTTCTTAACTTTTATTTCCTCTGTAGTTTGTGAAGCTGAGATTAGAATTTTAGGTTCTTCAAAAGGATTGTCGAAAGGAATTTCAATTAATGTTTCCTTTCATGCATTTTGTTCTTCCTTTGTTATAAAGCTCGGTTGGGTTTTATTCCTCCCTAATTTTAATTCTACTAATCCCAAATTATCTTTTTTGGATTTGTCTTTCTTTTTCTTCTTTTTCTTTTCTTCTTGAATTAAAATTTCTCTAGTATTTTCACCAATTATTTTATCTCCAAATTCAGATATGATTATTTTATTTTCATCTTCAAAAGAAAGGTCTACAATTTTTGTTTCATATTCTTCATTTAAATTTGCCGCTTTTTTCTTAACAGCTTTTTTATTTAAAATATTTTTTATGGGAGAAGAATAAAATAAATAAAAGAAAAAGTAAGAAATAAGTACCAAGGAAAAAATAATCGCCACAATAGTTCCGCCTAAAGAATATAAAATAGATAATAATAAAATAGTTACAGCACCCGAGTTATTGATATTTGGTTTTGTAGAATCACCAAATGATGTAAAATTCTCTCACCATTGATTAAAGTTATCAGATCATGCACTAAGTCCAGGGAAGGCTGCATTATTTTTATTAATGTAAAGAGACGTTTCAATAATTAGCATAATTCCAAATGTTAATGTAAAAACATTGAATCAAGAATAGTGCAAAACTCTAATTTTAGAAATCTTTTTAATTAAATATATATTTATATTAAAAAGTTTGCAAGTAGAATAATAAATAATAAAAGCATAAAAAATATAAGAGTAATACCCAAACAAAAATCCAAAAGTGTATCCAGGAACGGCAGATAAAATAGGTAATTCAATAATTGATAAAATTAAAAACAAAAGAGACAACCCTATTAAAATAATCGACAAAAGACGCCCATTTGTTCATAAATGGTAATTATTTTTATGAAATTTGGCTCTTTTATTTATTTTTTTTTGCTTAATCATTTTTTAATTATAATATATATTATTTTTAAATTTCATTAAAAATAATAACAACCATTGGTTCCTTGTCAGTTAGTTTAAAGATTTTTTTCCTTACAACTTTTCTAATAGTGTCTTGGACGTTGTATAAACTAAATTTTGCAAAATATTTAAGTTCATCATAATAAATTTTTATAACTGTATTTTCAATTAGAATATCTGTTTCTTCTCTACCATCAGATGTAATAACTCCGATATATTTAATATCAATATGATCAAAAAGTTTTTTAGTTTTTTTGTCATAAAGGGCAGAAACAACAATAACACCATCTCTAGCAATTACTTCTCTTTCGTAAATTACTTCTTTTGAGATATCGCCAATTCCAAAACCATCAATGATAACATCGCCAATTTCAGCAATTCTTTCTTTTTGTGAAATTAAATCTCCATCTTTAAAGTTGGCAATTTTCCCATTTAGATCGGAAGAGCGTCGTGTAGGGAAAGAGTGTAGGCTATAGTGTAGA
>CAMRCV010000096.1 GCA_947041065.1 uncultured Mycoplasma sp. | reverse complement strand
AAGTGATCTAGCCATTATTTACCCTCTCTTCTTCTCTTAACAATTAATTTTGTTGAAGCTTTTTTGTTATCTCTAGTTTTAACACCAAGAGCTTTTTTACCTCAAGGAGTCATTGGAGATTTACGTCCAATAGGTTGTTTACCTTCACCACCACCATGAGGGTGATCGATTGGATTCATAACAGAACCACGAACTGTAGGTCTGATTCCTTTATGACGATTACGTCCAGCTTTACCAATATTGATAAGTGAATGTTCTTCATTTCCTACAACACCAATTGTTGCTCTTGCTTTTGGTAAAAATTTTCTTACTTCACCAGATTTAAGACGTAATATTAAATATTTACCTTTATCATCTCTACCCAATATTTGAGCACTTGTTCCTGCTGAACGAGCTAATTTAGCTCCTCCACCTGGTTGGATTTCAATATTATGAACTGTTGTACCTTCAGGAATATTTTCCAAAGGTAAACAATTACCTGGTTTAATATCTGCTTCAGGTCCTGAAAAAATAGAATCCCCAACCTTTAATCCTTTAGGTTGAATGATGTATCTTTTTTCACCATCGATGTAATTGATCAAACAAATGTTTGCACTACGATTTGGATCGTATTCAATTGAAACAACTCTTCCTTCAATTCCATCTTTGGTTCTTTTAAAATCAATAATTCTATATTTTCTTTTAACTCTTCCACCTTTATGTCTTGTAGTAATCTTACCTTGATTATTTCTTCCTGCATGTGTAGGAAGATTTACAAGTAATGATTTTTCTGGTTTGTCACCACTAAGGTTCGCTCTATAATCAAGAACTGTCATATTACGTTGACCATTTGTGGTTGGCTTTAAGTGCTTAATTGCCATAAATTTTCTCCCTTTGCTTAAAAATAGTTTTTTCTTTTAAGCTTTTTATTTTTTAGTGTTGTGATATTTCAACTTTTTTTAAAACAATTTATTTAGTTGTTTTAGGTGTTGGTTTTGCCTTTTTAGTTTCAGGTAAATCCTTTGATTTTTCTTCAGTTTTAATTTCAACTTTAGTTTCATCAGTTTTTTTAGATTTTGCAATTTTATCTGCGATTTTTTTCTCAGCCTCTGAAATTGCTTTTAGTTTTTCTAAATCTTTTTTAGGTTTTTTCAACTCTTCATCTTTAGCAATTCCTTCTTCAGGGAATATGTTAATTGATGCAGAATCTTTATTCAATGTAATAATTGCTTTTTTATATGATTTACTAAAACCACTATATTTTCCAACTTTTTTAGCTTTCTTAGGAACATTAAAAACATTAATTTTATCTATTTTTACTTGAAAAATAAATTGAATTGCTTTTTTAATTTCTGTCTTAGTAGCTCTTTTATCTACAGCAAATGTATAAACATGTCCTTCCATTTGTTGATAAGTTTTTTCAGTAAGAATTGGATATTTGATTATTTCGTTAATATTCATTATTTCATCATCCCTTCTAAAATAGCAAGATCTTTTGTATTAATAACAAGTGCATCTGTTCATAATAAAGATTCAACAGAAATTGAATTAACTTTAATAGTCACAACTTTTGTGTTGCTAGCTGATTTAAAGATATTTTCATCACTAGTAACTAATAAGATGTGTTTTCTTTCCATTAAATTCAAGTTGCTTAATTGTTTCATTAATTCACTTGTTTTTGGTTTTTCCATTTTAATATCATCTGTAACTAAGATTAAATTTTCTTTGTTTAATAATGTTAGTGCTGATAAATAAGCTAAACGTTTAACTTTCTTGTTTACTTTGGTGTTGTAATTTCTTTCAACTTGAGGACCGAATGCTCTACCCCCACCAACGAATACAGGAGAACGCAATGTTCCCGCTCTAGCTTTACCTGTACCTTTTTGTTTTCAAGGTTTTTTACCTGTTCCAGATACTGTAGCTCTTGTTTTAACAGCATGAGTACCTTGACGTCTTGAACCTCTTTCAGAAAGGATAGTGTCAAACATTGCTTGATTATTAACGTTTTCAATTTCAAAAACTTCTTTTGCAAGCGCCACTTTATTATTAAGTGGTTTTAATTCAGCTTTCGCTTTTAAACTTCTTTCTTTTGAAGAAAGTTTTTTAACTGGAGCTTCGGTTGACTTAACTGCAACTTTCTTTTCCACTTTTACTTTTGGTGTTGTAGATTTTACAGGTTTAGTAATAGGTGTTGTTTTTTTAGTAACTGTTTCCATTATTTCACCTCTTCTTTTTTATCTTCTGAAGTTTGTTTTACTTCCTCAGCATGTGAAATAATTTCTTTCATTTCTTGAATTGACATATCAGAATTAACTTCTGCACCTAAGTGTTTTGCCTTTTCAATAAGATTATTTTTAGTAGCTTCTTCTTTTAAATCAACTAATTCAATTGCTGCCTTGTTTGGTAATTGTTTAACTGCTTGTCTAATAATTACGAAACCTTTGTTAGGACCTGGAATAGAACCTTTAACCAAAATATAGTTTTCTTCAACATTAATGTTTACAACAACTAAATTTTGTACAGTTCTTCTTACATTTCCCATGTGTCCGGGCATAGTCATACCCTTAACAACTTTGTTTCCTGATATATCTCCAAGTGATCCTGTTTGACGTACTGGTTTAGAACCACCACCTCCACCGTGTGATTTAGGACCAATCTTTTGATTGTGTCTCTTAATCGCTCCGGAGAAACCTTTTCCTTTTGATACACCTGTAACATCTACAAGTTCTCCTGATTTGAAAATTGAAGCCTTAACTTCAGCTCCCAACTCAAATCCGTCCATCTCACGAATTTCCTTAACGAAGCGCTTAGGTGTTGTGTTTGCTTTTTTGAAATGTCCAATCATTGGTTTATTTGAACGTGATTCTTTTTTTTCTATTGAAGAAATTTGAATAGCGTTATAACCATCTGATTCTTTAGTTAATACTCTAGTTACAATGTTTTGACTTATTTCAATAACTGTAACTGGAATTGATTGACCATGATTTGAATAAATCTGTGTCATTCCAATTTTTTTACCTAAGATTCCTTTCATATATTCCTCTTTCTATTTTCTATTTTAATTTAGTAATATTTTTTATTTTATTGAATTGTTTAGCTTGAAACAATTTCAATGTTTACTCCTGCAGATAACTCTACACGTTTAAGTTTTTCCATTAAGTCTTTTGAAGGCTTAATAAGAACAATTAATCTCTTGTGTGTTCAGATCGGAAGAGCACACGTCTGAACTCCAGTCACTAATGCGCATCTC
>CAMRCV010000095.1 GCA_947041065.1 uncultured Mycoplasma sp. | reverse complement strand
GAAAATATGTATAAATTTTTTTTGTTCATATCATTAATTATAAACTATTTTTTTATTCTTAAAATTATTTTTACTACTTTAGGGATTTTATAACATCTAATATAAATTAAGGACTTTTAAGAATATAATATATATTAAAGAAGGTTCTTATGTACTCAAAAATAAATTTAAAAGATAAAGAAATAGAAGCTGCAATCAACAGTGAATTGCAACGTCAAAAATCACATGTTGAATTAATTGCCTCTGAAAACTACGTATCAAGTGATGTATTGAAAGCGACAGGCTCTATTTTAACTAATAAATATGGAGAAGGATATCCAGGTAGACGTTATTATGACGGTTGTCAAAACATTGACATCATTGAAACATTGGCAATTGAGCGTTTAAAAAAGCTTTTTAATGCTGGTTTCGCAAATGTTCAAGCACATTCAGGTTCAAGTGCGAATGCTGCTGCAATCGCCGCACTAATTCCTAAGGGAGCAAAAATCTTAGGAATGGGGCTTTCGGCCGGAGGTCATTTAACACACGGTTATAAAATTAACTTTTCAGGATATTTTTATGAAGCGCATTCATATGATGTTAATGATGAAGGTTTATTAGACTATGATCAAATTATGAAGTTGGCTCTAGAAATTAAACCTGACTTAATTATTTGTGGAGCTTCTGCATATTCAAGAATCATAGAATTTAAAGAATTCAAAAAAATAGCTGATGCCGTTGGCGCAAAGTTATTAGCTGATATTGCCCACATTGCAGGAGCTGTTGCAACCAAATTACACCCAACACCTTTTGGTTATGCAGATGTTGTTACATCAACGACACACAAAACACTAAGAGGAGCTCGTGGAGGAATCATTATGACTAATGATGCAGCTATTGCTAAGAAAATTGATAGTTGAATATTTCCTGGATATCAAGGAGGGCCTTTATTTCATGTTATTGCTGGAAAGGCAATTGCATTTAAAGAAGCTTTAGATCCTAGTTTCACTTTATACCAAAAACAAATCTTAAATAATTCAATCGCTTTTGCAAATCAATTTATTAAATTGGGAGCAGAGATTGTTTCAGGAGGAACTGATAACCATCTTTTTACAATTAACGTTAAATCAACATATAACTTAACAGGAAAGGTGGCTTCGGAAGTTTTACAAGCAGTTAATATTACAGTTAACAAAAATACAATCCCTAAAGAAACAGAGTCACCTCAAGTAGCAAGCGGAATTAGAGTTGGTACACCAGCTATGACCACAAGAGGATTAAAGGAAAATGACTTTGTAATTCTAGCAAATTTAATGCACGAACTATTATCTAATCCAACAGATGAAGTAATTCAAAAAAGAATTGAAACAGATGTTGATGTATTAATAAATAAATTTGAGTTGGAGAGATAATGAAAGATTCATATACAAAAATTATAATTAAAGATAATGTAAGAATCTATTTAAATGATTTTCAAAAAGTAACTCAAGACATTTTGGATATTCATAAATACACACCTTTAGCATCTTTAATTTTAGCAAATGGAATTACTACATTCGGAACACTCGGTTTTCTTTATGATATTGAAAAGGTTTCTATCTTAATGAAAACTAATGGAGCTATGAAAACATTTGCCTTAGAATTTAAAGGTGGAGGAATTAGAGCATTGCTTGGTGATGGAACTGTTATTACAGAATATGACAACAACAAACTGCACAATACTATTCCATTAATCTTAGGAATTGGTGATGAAGGAGTAGTTAGAGTGAGTCGCTTTATCCAAGGTTCTCCTTACACATCTGAAGTTCAAATTGCCAATGGAGATATGATTACAGATCTTGTTTATTATTTAAATAAATCAGATCAAATTTTTTCAGCAATTTTAAATGATGTTTGATTAAATGAAGATAACCACTTAAAAGTAGATAGAGCTAAGTCTGTCTTGTTTCAATTGTTACCTAATCACACAGAAGAAGATATTCTTTGAATTGAAAATTTAATTAAAGAAGTTGACTTCAAAAAGACAACTATAGAAGATTATTTAAAAATAATTGATGGGAAAGAATTAATTGAACATCAGATTTTGGCCAAGTGTGATTGTACTTCTAAAAAAATGTTAAATGCAATTAATTTATTATCACAAAACGAGAAAGAAGAAATGATTGAACAAGGTGAAGATATTGAAATAAAGTGTGATTTTTGTTTAAAATCAATTAAAATTAAAGTAGATAATATCTCTAAATAACCACTTTTTACTGGGTTATTGAGAGATATTTTCTTCAAAAAAACATTATTATTCAAATTTGTTCAAAATAGTTCAAAAATGTTATAATTTCTATGGGAGATATAGTGAGTCAAAAAGTTTTAGATAGCATCAAAAAAATTATTCAAGAGCGAAATATTGTTAAACCAAAGGATCTGGAAAGTGAATTAAATTTAACAGTATCAACTTGTAGAAGATATTTAATGAAATTAGAAGAATCAGGATTTATAAAAAGAGAATTTGGTGAAATAATTTATAATGATGAAAATTATTATCAAATAGATAAAGATGCCAAAAATGAAATTCATAAAAATAAAAGTGTAAAAAAACAACTCGCAAAAAGAGGAGCTTTTTTAGCCAAAAAATATGAAGTAATTTTTATAGATGCTAGTTCAACTAACTATTATTTATTTGAATATTTAGATAAAAACAAAATAATTTATACAAACTCATTACTAAATGCAAGTCATGCTATTAGTAACGGGTTTACAAAAGTAAATATTATTTCTGGATTAATCAAAAATCAAACAATGACAATCATTCCCACCAATACAATAGATTTAATGAGAATCAGATTCCCAATTTCTTTTATAGGTGTGAATGCTATTTCAAACAAAAATGAATTAATGACAACTGAAATTAATGAAGGAATATCTAAAAAAACGATATCTGAACAAAGCGATTTTGTAGTTATTATGGCAGAAAAAGAAAAATTTAATCACTCAAGTGTTTATGATTTTGCCACAACAACGCACACTCTTGTAATTACAGATAAAGAAGATTGACCTAAAAATAATAATTTTAACATTATGACCACAATATAAAAATAAGGAATAAAATGAAAATAGAAAATTTTTTAAATAAAAAAGTCTTCTTTGTTGATCTTGAATTTAAAACAAAGAACGAAGCTTTAAAATACTTTTCATCAAAACTTGTAGAAAAGGGTTTTGGCACAAATGAAAGTAAAATACTTTCTGCAGCTAAAAAAAGAGAAGAAGAATTTTCAACAGGAATAGGTAGCGAA
>CAMRCV010000094.1 GCA_947041065.1 uncultured Mycoplasma sp. | reverse complement strand
AGAAAGTGATGGTCAACCAAGAGAACTACATATTCAAGATTCATTAAATTGTATCGAGGTTAATGATGATTTAAAAGTAATTCCTTCTAGCGATGGTCTTATTATTGATTCTGAAATATTTAAACTAAGAAAAGAAACTGTTAAAGGTGAAAAAATAATTCACATCTCACAAGCTTATTGATTGGAATGCGTCATCATTCAGGGTGAAGGAACAATTAATGATCAACCTATTAAAAAAGGTGATGCCTTTATCATTAGTCACAACAACAAAGCAATAATAAAAGGTGATTTAGAAGTTTTGATAGGTTATATAGAAATTGTATAATTTAAAAACTCTTCATTGAATTGAAACTTTTGATAAGAAATGAAGGTAAAAATGGAAAACAACAATATGGATAATACAAATTTATTATCTCCAAAAAAACAATATAAAAAATTAGGTTCTGAAAATTCTAAAATCAATAAATTATTGAAAAAGATTCTCAAACACATAAAATTTTTAGATAAACAATTAATCTTTTTTACAAAATTTGAAAAAAAGAATCCAAACTTAGACCAGTCATTAGGTTTGTTAATTTCTAATTGTAAGGAAACGCTTGCAAATTTAAAAAAAGAGCGTGATTTTATAGAGCAAAAACATTTAGATAATAAAATTTTGATCGATAAACTACAAGATCAAACTAAAGAGATTTAATTGTAATAAAGAAATTATTTTTTATCAAGATTATTAATATTGAACTAAGAAATAAGAACGTTTACCTTTTTTAATTAACAAGTATTTATTATCAAAATTCATAGGCTTTATTTCTTCATTTTCATCAGTTACACTTTGACCGTCAATTAAGATTGTTTTCGATGCAAGAAATTCTCTTGCTTCTCTTTTTGAAGTTGCTATTTTTGAATTAATCAATAAATCTATTACATTGGTTTTTTTACCTTCGTTATTATAAAATGGAATATCACTCTTAATATCTTCAATGTCTTCTATTTTTAATGTTGTCAATGGTTTTTTAGATTCAAAAAGTATTGCAGTAATTTCTTCTGCCTTAATAGCTTCTTCTTTACCTCTAATATCTTTGGTAACTTCAAATGCTAAAGTTTTTTGAGCTATTTTTTTACCCTTGTTTTGATTATGTTCAGATATTATTTCTTCAATTTTTTCTAAAGTAAAATATGTATATCATTTCAGTAATTTTTCAACATCAACATCATTTTGATTCAATAAATATTGATACATTGAAAATGAAGAAGTTTTTGATTTATCCAATCAAATAGGTTGTCCAACAGATTTACCAAATTTATTACCATTTGAATCAGTTAGTAAATTAATTGTAATTCCTAGTGCATTGTTTTCACCAAAAGATTTTCTAATTAACTCTAATCCTGTTGTAATGTTTCCTCATTGATCACTTCCGCCAGCTTGAATTTTAACGTTATTTTTTTCATATAATATTTTAAAATCATTTCCTTGAATTAATTGGTATGCAAATTCTGTAAATGATAAACCTGTTTCAATTCTTGAACTTACTGATTCTTTTGCCATCATATAATTGATGGTAATATTTTTACCAACATCTCTTAAAAAATCTAAAAATGATACATCTTTGTAAAAATCAAAATTATCAACAACTTCTAAGTCAAATGACTCTAATTGTTTTTTAATTGCATTCTTGTTAATTGTGAGAGTTTTATTATCTAACAACACTCTTTCAGCATCTTTAAAAGAAGGGTCTCCTATCATTCCTGTAGCGCCACCCAAAACGGCAATAGAGTTCAATCCTATATTTTGAAAGCGTTTTAATATAGTTATCGGAATATAGTTTCCTAAATGAAGTGAAACCGCGGTTGGATCAAAACCGATATATATTCCATCACCATTTTTCAAACTATCTATTTTATCTTCATTACTAATATTGTTTATTATATTTCTTGACTTTAAATCAAGCATTAATTCTTTTATGTTTTTCATATTATTTTCCTTTTGTTTTTATATTTAAAAATTAAATATATTTTCTTCTGATTCTTTGATTATTATAATTCCCTCTTTATCAATACCAATTGATTTATAAGAACATATCATCCCTTGAGATTCAACGCCCATGACTTTTGAGTTCTTAATCGCTGTTCCTGTTGCCAAAAAAGCTTTGTTAACAGCAAACAAGTGTTTGTCTCCTGTTTTTAAATTATTGATATTAGTAATTATTTGCAAGTCATTATTATTTATACTAACTGTTAATATTTTTAATTTTTCACTCTTAGGATGATTTTCAATGTTTTTAATTAATCCTATTTTTAAAAAAGGTTCATTTTTAACTCCGCTCATTTCTTTTGGGAATTTTTTAACTATTTTATCAAAATTAATGTTTGAAAAATTGTGATAGCCTTCTTGGATGTCTTTGAACTCATTTTTATAGTTGAATATATTTATCCCAACCAAAACATTATTCCCATAAATAAAAACAAAATTATCTTTGGTTATTGATTCGACTTCTTCTGAAAATGAACTAAAAACAATAATCAAGTTTTCTTTATTATCAAAAATTTCATTGGATGTAGTTATTGAAATAGACATATGAAATATTATAATGGAAAAGTTTTAATAAAATGGAATTTTTATCTCTATAATTTAATAATTAACAACTAAAAATAAAAATCGGAGAAACAATGTTAGAAAATAAATTTCAAAAAATAAAAGTTTCTAATAGCTATGCTATTGGGGGGATGATAGGAGCAGGTAAGTCAACACTTTCAAGAGCTTTAGCTGAAGAAATTCAAGCAGATGTAGTGTATGAACTAAATGAAAATGATAAATTACAAAATTTATTACTTGAAAAATTATATGAAGGAGATAAAACTTCAGCAATAGCTTTCCAAGTTTATTTTTTCTGTTCTAGATTTGATAATTATAAAAACGGAATTACAAACAACAATTTGACTGTTTTTGATAGAACTATTTTTGAAGATAGACTATTTGCACATCAAAATATGACTTCTGACCCTATTTTATTTGGTTTTTATGACAGTATGTGACATGACAAAGTAAAAGAACTGATTTATTCTGTAGGAGTTCCTAAACTGTACATTGTATTAGACTTGAAATGAGAAGAATTTAAAGATAGAATTTTTAGAAGAGGAAGAAAGTCAGAAGTTGATAATTTTTCTAAAAATGAAGCATATTTTAAATCTATTCATAACGTTTATTTAAAATATCTTATTGATATTTGTCAAGTGTACGGAATAAATTAAGATCGGAAGAGCGTCGTGTAGGGAAAGAGTGTAGGCTATAGTGTAAATCTCGGT
>CAMRCV010000093.1 GCA_947041065.1 uncultured Mycoplasma sp. | reverse complement strand
TTTATTTAATAATTGTTTTGTACACAATAACAACCAAGTGCTTTTCAATAAAACTCAAAACAAAACCTATATTTCAGGTAGAGATAATGGTGTTGCATATTCAGCTTGAAAATTTACTGATTGATCAAACGTTAAATATACCAAACAAATTATTTAATTGGTTTATTGATTTTCATTAAAAGAGTTTTCATATGAAGTTTAATGTTTTTGACACAATATATAAAATATAAATTATTATTCAACATGATCAATGGAAGGTTGGGAAGATTAAATTATGGAAAAAAAGAACAACGATAACTCATATAACGAGTTATCAATAATAATCAACCAACAAGGAATTCTTTCTCAAAAGGTAGGTATCTTATTTGCTATCAACACACTAATTATAGGGTTTATAATTAGTATTGCAGCCGGGTTTCAATGTTGATGAATCATGTTTGGAATTACACCTTGATTCATTTCAACAGGCATGAATATTTATATTTTATTTCCTAATTTTAAATCATCAAATGATAGTAAATATTTTTATGATTTTCCAGATATGTCAGAAGACGATATACAAAAAGCAATTAATACGGATTTGAATTCATTAAATCAAATAAAAATCAATTCTAAAATCTTAAAAAAGAAATATACGTTATATAAACACTCTCTTGCTATATCTTTCTTTCTTATTCCTTATTTCTTTTTGATTGATATAAAAAAGAAGAATTAAACGTTGTTTTTGACAAAGTTGTTATAGCCAACAATAATTCAATCACAACCCAAAATTTTCTTATTTGGTAGCTTACTTACAGAATAATTATTAAAAGATCCTATTTTGTCATGTTTTGTTTTAGTTTCTTCACTAAAATTAGTAGAAATTAAATCATTAAATAATATCTTTGAATAACTACCTCTAGAGGCAACGCTTGCCAAGGTACATGCGTTATTGACTGATTCTCCCATAAAAACAATGTCTCTCTCTCCTCTAGTACCAACTTTGGTTATATAATTTTCATAACTAAATCAAAGTCCAATGCCAGCCTTGATTGTTTTTGTTTTTAAATATTTATTAAAATTTTTATTTAAATGACTTATAAAAACATTTAAATAGCAAGCGGCATCAAAAACTTTATCAATTTGGTTTTGGATTTTTGCTTCAAAAATAGAATAAACCATATCTCCTTGAATGGTTATTCATAAACCGCCATAACTTTTCAAAATATGTGAAACACCATAGACAAATTCTGAAATTAGTTTATTGTATATTTCCACTTCCAGTTCCGTGTTTAATTTTTTAGAATCTACAATGTCAATTGCTAAAACACTAAATCTTGCCTTAAAAATTTGTGTATCTGTAATAGCATCTATTTTACCGTCTGTTAAGTTGTCCAACTCTATAATTTTGTCACTTGAACTAAATTTATTTTTCATGTGTTCATCTATTTTTTTATAATCCATTTTTACCCCTTAATATGTTTTCTAACGATATGAACTCTCAGTCACCGAAAACTTCATTAATATCTTTTGTAATAACTATTTTGCGATAATCATTAAATTTATCATCTAAAGTTGCATTCAATGTGTCGGTTAACTCTTCTACATTAATATTTTTTTGATACTTGCATTCAATTACAACCTTTTGATCTTCTATTAAAAAATCTATTTCTTTTTTGTTTTTACCTCTATAGTAAAAAATATTCGGTAATTGTAATTTGTTGGCATATTTTCTAATCAAATAGTTAAAAATCACATTCTCAATTAACGATCCAAAAGTATTATCATCTAACTGAGAAAAACCATTAAAAAAATATAGCATGCTTTTGTCTTCGAAATATATTTTAGTATTAATTTTGTCATTTTTATCTTCGTATCTTGGCAGCAAATGAATTAATTGAGCATATTGCATAAGAGAAATATAATTTTTAGCTGTTTGTCTTGTAATTTGTTTGTTTTCCAATTTACTTACAACCAATTCGTTGCCAATATAATTGTTAATATCTTTCATTAAATTCTTGAACTTAGATGAATTAACATCTGTGGCAATATCATCTGCAATAATTTTATCAATAATGCTTGATTCGACTAGCTCGCGATATTGAATGCTAGGTTCATTATATTGCAATGATCTTGGATATGATCCATATTTTAAATATAAATCTATATCGTCTATTTTTCATATGTTTTTAAACTCTATAAAAGATAATGGATGAATATAGTAGACCTTTATTCGATTAACCATTGTTTCTGTTCTCAATGCACTTGCATTAGAACCAGAGATAATAAAACGAGCTTGTGGGTTTAGGTCAATTGTTGCTTGTACAAAATCACTTCAATTGGGAATTAATTGTATTTCATCAATTAATATCAACTTATATTTGTTTTGTGAAATAGTATTAATGAGTTGCTCTGATTGAATTAGAGACAAAGCTTTTAAATTCATATAAAAAATGTCTTCACCACTAGAAACAACAGAAACTAATTGGTTGCTTTCTGCGGGTTTCAGATGTTTGTTATAATATTTTTTAGCAAGTTGTTCCATTAATGTTGTTTTGCCAACTTGTCTTAAGCCAATTAAAACAACATTATGGTTTTCAATCACTTCAATCAATTGATCAAAGACTTCTCGATGATATTCATTAGGGTTGTTGAAAAT
Organism: uncultured Mycoplasma sp.; assembly: GCA_947041065.1. Taxonomy (GTDB): domain Bacteria; phylum Bacillota_I; class Bacilli_A; order Mycoplasmatales; family Metamycoplasmataceae; genus UBA710. The sequence continues at coordinate 727 of CAMRCV010000093.1, read as the reverse complement.
CTTTTGCTTATATTTATCTAATAATTCTTTTGTTTCTCTATTCATAATAAATATATTATACCACCTTGTTAAGTTGAGTTAACATATATTTGTTAAGTTGAGTTAACAAACTTTTTATTTAAGTTAATTTAATTATTTTTTTCTACTATAATTTTTTGACGAATAATGTTTGAGCACAAAGAAACAGTTAAACTTATGACCTGTTTCGCCATAACCTCCATTTTAACAGCCTCTTTGTCATTATTTGAATTAAACTTTATTTCAGCATGGGCTATTTTGTTGGAATAACTAATGACGCTTTTATATTCCTCAACCATATTTTCGGGTGTCATTTTTTTTGCAATAGATTGAAAAATAATATCAATATCTTTATATGAAATAGTTTCCTCGTTTTCATAATATCAATCCATTTTATATTGAAAATCACCGTATTTAAAATGCTTTGTTTCTTCAAGTATTTTTCCCACTTCTAATATGGTTTTTTGAAATGAGGGCAAGATGGTTTTTTGTTGAGTATTAGAATAAGATCTTTGCTCAAGAACAAATGCAACCAAAAAAGTTCTAAAAAGCATAAATATAGATTGTAGGTTGTGAACCTTGAGTGAAATAAAAATTTCTGTACACAACATGGTTGTTACGCTGTTTTTTCTATATCTTGACAGCTCTTTCAATATTGGAACAAATACTTGTTCAAAGTATTTGTTAACAGCATCTGTGCGTTTTTGAG
>CAMRCV010000092.1 GCA_947041065.1 uncultured Mycoplasma sp. | reverse complement strand
TTGTTTCATAGTACTTAAAATAATAGACTGATTTTTTATATTAGTGAAGAAATAACAGTAAAAATCAGGTATTTCACATTAAGTAAAAAAATTATGTTCCCAAAAATACAACTAAAACCCTTATATATTTATAGGAAATTTCTCTTATTATGATAAAATTATTTTAGATATTTAAATCATTAAATAAAAAAATGAAAAAAATACGCACTATTACGGATTCAATTGGGTGTGTCTTATGAAAATGAGATGCTAGTTGATTTGAAGTTTTAGGAAGAAAATAACAAACTAAAAGGAAAATATATGTCAGAAGACAAACAAAAAGAAACGGCTCTTGAACAAACAAGTTTAAGTGCTTCTGAAACAGGTGAAATTGTTTCAACAAAAAAACTATTGGAAGCTGGAACATATTTCGGTCATAGAAAATCTCAATGAAACCCGAAAATGGCTCCATACATTCATACACAAAAAATGAATACTCATATTATTGATGTTTCTAAAACACAAAAATCATTAGAATTAGCTTATAAATTAATTTTTAAAGCAGCTCAAAAAGGTGCAAACTTTATCTTTGTTGGTACTAAAAGACAAGCAAAAGAAGTAATTAAAGAACAAGCCTTAAGAACAAATTCAGCTTACGTAAGTGAAAGATGATTAGGTGGAACTTTAACTAATAATAAAACTATTTTTTCTCGTGTTAGAGCAATGGAAGATTTAGAAAAACTTGAAGAAAAAAACTTTGAAGGTTACACTAAAAAAGAAGGAATTCTTAAGAAGAAAGAACTTGATAAATTACAAAAAAACTTACAAGGTATTAGAAACATGAATTCTGCTCCACAATTTATGATTATTGCAGATCCGATGGATGATTTAATTGCGATTAAAGAATCAAGAAAAAGAAATATTAAAGTTATTGGAATTATAGATACTGATTGTGATCCTGAATTAGTAGATTTAGGAATTCCAGCAAATGATGATTCTGTAAAATCATTAAACTTAATTATTACTATTTTGGCAGATGCTATTGTTGAAGCTAAAAATGGAACAGTTAAATTTGCTTACCAACCAGATGACAAAATTGTATTACCAGTTGATGCTAACAAAGAAAGACGTCAATTTACTAGAGGTCCTAGAAACTTCGAAGGTGGAGAATTCAGAAAAAAACCTTGAGAAAATAGAGAAAGACCAGAAGGTTGAGTACCAAGAGAAAGACCTGAAGGATGAGTACCTAGAGAAAAACCAGAAGGATGAGTTCCTAGACCTCTTTATGCAAATAAAGATAAGCCTGTTACAAACCCTGAAGTTAAAACTAAAAAAGAAGGAGAAATTTAATGTCTGGAAATCCAATTAAAGAATTAAGAGAATTAACAGGAAGTGGTTTTATTGACTGTAAAAAAGCTTTAGATGCTACAAATGGAAACATTCAAGAAGCAATTAAGTGATTACAAGAAAATGGAATTGCAAAAGCTGTTAAAAAATTAGGTAGAATTGCTGCTGAAGGTTTAGTTGCAACTCTTGTTAATGATAAATTCGGTGTAATATATGAAGTTAATTCAGAAACAGATTTTGTTTCTAAAAATGATAAATTTGTTGCTTTAGTTAATGAAATAGGAAATATTTTAATTGCTAACGATTTTAAAACTGATGAAGAAGCTGCAAAGTTAAAAAATTCTAAAGGACAAACTATTGAAGAACTTGCAACATTGGCAACTTCAACAATTGGTGAAAAAATTTCATTCAGAAGAGCTGTTAAATTTGCTAAAGAAGACGGAGTTTTCGTTGGTAACTATACTCACTCTGATGGACAAAAAGCTGCTTTGTTTGTAGCTAAGGGTGCAAATGATGAAGCTTTAAAAGGAATCGCAATGCACATTACTGCTATGAATCCAGAATTTTTAAATGAATCATCAGTTCCTGCTGAAAGAGTAAGTAAGTTAAAAGCTGAATTTGCTGACTCTCCTGCATTACAAGGGAAACCAGAAGCTATTAAAGAAAACATCCTAAAAGGAATGCTTAGAAAATCACTTTCAGAAGACACATTGACTGAACAAGAATATGTTGTTGAAGGTGGAAAAACAATCGCTAAGTACTTAGTTGAAAAAGGTGCTACTGAAATCGCTATGGTTCGTTTTGAAGTAGGTGAAGGAATCGACAAAGAATCTGTTGATTTCGCCGCTGAAGTTAAAGCGCAAATGTCAAACTAATAATTTTACAAAAATAACAATATAAAAACCTTTAAATAACTAAAGGTTTTTTTGTATTTATAAATTTTAAAGAAAGTAATTCAAACAAAGAATCAATTAAAGCATTTAAGTTCATTAATTTATTGGGACAATTTTATTGATCATCACATCGTCATAATTAAGTTTAATGTTTTGCTAAGTTATATTCAATAATTAAAGAATATTATATTTTTAAATGTTAAGACAAGTGATTAAATTTATTCGTGCTATCAGCACTCATGATTCTGTTTAATAATTAAAGATTGTATTTTTCACGATAGGCTAATGGACCAACTTGAAAGTTGTGCATGTTTTCAGAAGGGATAAATTTTATTTTAAAAGTATAAGTAGACTTTTCTTCATCTCATAAAATAAATTGTATTCTATCAGAGTTGATATAAATCATTGTTACTCCAACATACATGATTGATCCTAAAGTCATAAAAGTAAATAAGATTGCTGGGTAAGAAACTAATGGTCCTAAAAATGGTTCTAACATATCATCTATTCCATTAACAGATGGAATTCCAAGATAAAATCAATTAGGTCTTCATCTTCTATCAGGAACATCAGAAAGAGCTAGATTAACTAAAAACAAAGTAATTGTAAATGTTGCCATAGCGACGATAGTGTAAACCATTTGACTTTTATAAAAAACCGGCTTTAAAGCTGTTAGTAAATAAACGCTTATAAAAACAGAAGAAGCATGAATAATAAAGTAATCTCAAAAAACATAATTATCAATCCCAATATCTGCTCCTCCAAATTCTGTTCAGTATTCTGAATTACTTAAATCAGGAATTAGTAAACCCATAATTCCTCCACCAATAGCAAAGACACTAAAATATTTTACAAAATGTATCTTTCTAAAAGTTAGAGAAAATGATATCAAAAGAACGAATAACCTACAAAAATGAAAAGGAACTAATTCTCATAAATTAGGATAACCACCAACACCTAAAACTACCATTCTAAAAATTGACAAAGCAATAATAAAAATTCCAAAAGCTTGAGTAACATTCATTACTGTTCTAGTATTGTTTTGATAAGCTTTTCTAACTTGGTCTTTGAAAATAAAAATAAAAAAACAACTAAATATTAACACTGCATAAATTAAATATACCATTCATGAAGATTGCTCAAAACTGATTG
>CAMRCV010000091.1 GCA_947041065.1 uncultured Mycoplasma sp. | reverse complement strand
ATTGGAATAGAGATTGACTATTTATTGGAGACAAGTATTGTTGTGCTTTATAGAAGTCTTTTTGTTTTTGTCCTTGAGATTGCATTTTTCTTCTTCTTTCAATTGCATAAATGTCATTGAAATCTGCGTTATTTTTAATGTTAGTTTTCAACATTCCCAATTCATCCCCATAATAAATTAATGTGGAAGAAGTTGAAGCTAAAGAAATTGTCATTAACGCTTTGGCGGCAAGCGAGTTTGAAGATTGTTCATTTCCTCATCTTGAATTTATTCTTCCTGAAAGCGATGATCCCAAAGACATAACGACATTTTCTTTTAAGTTTTCAACTTTACATGATTGATTGATTTTTTTAAATAATTTAATTGGTTTAAATTTATCAATTTTATCATTCTTATATTTTGGATTTGTCCCAATCAAAGAATAAGAAGTATCAATAAACAAATCCCCACCACGATTATTTGGATCTAAACAATTACTAATATTGATTTGTGATAATTGTGCTGATTTTAAAATAATTGTAATCGTTTCATCAATGTCTTTTGTTATTGTGTAAAGTTGTTGTAATTGTTCCATTGTAACATTACTGAATACTTCATTTTTATTAAACAAATTTTCAAAATTGACAAAGACAAAATTGGTAACATCTATTGAAACTCAAAATTTAATTATTTTAGTGAATGCTTCTAAGGTTGCACGAGAGTTTCAATTTTCTGATTGATTTTCTGATTGATTTTTATCCAAGAAGAAAGCTTTGGTAGATTCTTTAAATTCTTCTTGCTTAATTGTTCCATCAGATGAAAATAATAATGATTTTTTGATGTCTTTAATATTTATTTCAACTGCAAAATCAATATTCTTACTTTTGAATTTTGCAACCATTTGCTTTAATTCATCCATATTTCCATATTTATTTTTTAGATTAACAAAAGAACTAAAAAGCAGGGAATTATAATTATTAAAAATATCAGGAATAGTGACACAATCAATACCAATAAAAGAAAAATATGCAATCTTTTTAGAGATTCCTTCAAAATCACCAAAACCATCACCGTTAGCATCATAGAAAAACAAGGGATTTAATTCATAAAATATTCGTTTGGTATTATGATTCTTTAGCATTTAAAAATTATACAAAATTAACGTATGATTTCCAAAAGAAGTTTTTCAAAACCGATCACTTCATTTATTTCTCCATTTTTAATTTTTGTATCTAATTCGGATAACATTTGAATTAGTACTTCAATTCTTTTGAAGCCCATAGTTTTTAATAATTCATTTGCTTTTTTCACTCTAAAAATATGAATCTTCATTTCCTCAGCAATTTCTTCTACTCTCATTCTCAAAGCTTTATAAGAATGAATTGAACTACAAAGAATTAATGCATTTGATAGTTGAGATATTAAATTAATAATAGCTTCTCCATTATCAACTCTTTCTTTATAACTTCTGAACAAACCTGCAACATCACCTTCTTGAAATGAATTAATAAATTCAAAAATATTATTAGAATTATATTTTGAGATCGAAGTATAAATCATTTCTTTAGTTATCCCTTTGTCTTCAATTAATAATTTATCAATTTCTCTAATTATCAGGTTTAAATCATTGGGTAACTTTGTAGAAAGCAGAATTGAATCAATATTAGTAATAGAACCACCCTTTGAACTAACGATTTCCCTAATAACACCCGCTAATTGCATTTGAGTATATTTCTTCACTTCTATTGACTTAGTTTCCTTTAATAAGTATTTAAATAAAGTTGTTTGTGCCTTTGGTTTTGCTTCTGGATAAGTAAATATTAAAACAATATTTTCGTTCTTGTTTTTGATTGAGTTAATCATCTCTTGATCATGAGCAGCATTTGGTTTGGTTAATAAATAAAAATCTTTGAAAATAATAATTTTTTTATCATCAAATATTGAAAATGTATTAATTTCATTTATTGCTTCATATATTGTAGAATTTGCATCAAAAAATATAGATTTTGCATCACTGTTTTCTTTTAATATTTTTTTAATTTGTTTATCAATTAAAAATAATTCTTCACCATAAATAAAATACATATTTTAATTATAAAGAGTTGTTAGAGAATTAGTGAAATTTATTTTAAATTATTTCAAAACAAAGATTATCGCTAGAATTAAAACAATTTTATCCTAACTTATTTTTTTTAACCCTGAAAATGCATACTTTCAGGAATGTAATTATGAAAGGAGGTATAAATGACAACAAACGGATTTATAAAAATGAGTGATGATCAAGCATCAAAAACTTATGGCGGTAGCTCTTTAATGTTTTTGGGAGCACTATTGCCAATTGTTCTTCCAGCAATAACATCTTTTGTTTCATCGTTTAAATTATTATTTAGCGACAAGGGTGAAGTTAAGGCAAAAGATGGCACAACTTCAAAGTGAGAAAAATATGAAGACAAATCAAACTCACTGACAAAATTACACTTTATAGAATAGTGGAACTAATTTCAATAAAAATCATAAGGATTTAAGAAGGGATAAAACAAGAGGTGCTCATGGCATCTCTTGTGATTATTCTATGAAATCAACAATTTCTTTGTAATATTTTTGATCTTCTTCTTTAAATGGTAGGTGAGAAGAATTCCTAAATATCGAAACTTGGATAAATGGTTTATTAGATTTTTTAATTGCTCTAATTGCTGATTTATAATTAATTGTTCTATCAAATTCACCAACTATTAATAACGTTGGCAAGGATAGCGCTTTTTCAGCATTAAAACAATCTTTTAAGTTTTTAAAACTATAAAGTTTTCTCTTTAATTTTCTAAAAAATTCAATGTGTTTTATTTGGTATTCGTGTTCTTTACTAATATAATTTTCAACATTTAAATTAATTGTCTTAGTTAAATCTTTATATAAAACATTATTCAAAGCTAATGTTTTGCTAAAACTTTTAGGAGTAAATAAGAAAAATAACTTCAAAGAATAAGGAGTAATAGAAGAATTCATAGGAGTAACTAAAATTACTTTGCTAATCTTTTCATCAATAATTTTGCTAATTCTCATAGCCAAACCACCACCCATTGAGTGTCCTATCAAAATAATATTGTCTAATTCTAATTCATTAATCATTGAAATACAATAATTTACAAAAATATTTAAATCTATATTTTGAGTTTTTTCAAAGTGAGTATAGCCGTGACCAGGAAGTTCAAAACTATAATAATTATAACTATCAAATTTTTCAGCAATTTCATCATGATAATCACTATTAGTGGCAAATCCATGAATAAAAACAATTGTTCCTTTTGATTCGTTTTGAGCAGATTTAAATTTATATGAACCAAGTTTATTTTTAAAGACTTCAATCATTATTTATCAATATTTGAAGATCTAAAAAAGGAATCAGATAAGATGCTAGAAGAACAAGAAAAATC
>CAMRCV010000090.1 GCA_947041065.1 uncultured Mycoplasma sp. | reverse complement strand
TGGGTAATTTACTCAAAAAAGATAATTTTAAATTCATTATTGATTTCCTTTCGAATTTTTTTATATTTATTGTTTATATATATTTAATTGATTTATATATAATAATAATATGAATGAATTTATAAAACAAACAAAAATACAAATTGGAATCATTGATATCAATATTGCTCCACATTGAGCATATTATATCGCAGGTTCTCTTTTTATTATTCTTGGACTTGTTTCAATGTTTTATACATACTATTTTATAACACACCCTTCATCAAAAGAGTCTATTGGTGAGTCTAAAGGATTTAAAAAACAGTGACTAAAAAATAGAGTTGCCTTAATGTTCATGTCTGATGTCATTTGCATATTGGTAGCTATATTCTTTATGTTAAACGGATCATAAGATTATTCGTTTGCTTTTTTTGCACTTTTCTTTAAATAAATAGAATAGCTAGTTGCAGTTATTGCAACAATAGTTCCGATCGCAAATAATGATGCTCCGGTAATAAATAACGAATCTCACATTGTATAATTATTCAATCTTGAAATATCATCTTTTGATTGATTGATTTTTGTAATAATTGCATTATTTTCTTGAATTGATTTTTCTAAACCGAATATTAACTCGCTGTTTTGAGCGTTTTCTAATTCTGCTTTAGCATCATTCAATATTTTTTTATTACTATCTGATTTATTTTTGTCAAATTGAATTTGAGCATTTTTAACTTTTAGCTCTAAAGGCTTCAAATCATTTTTAGCTTTAGTTAATTCTTGTTCTAAAGCTTTAATAGATTCAGTTAAAGCAATATACTCTGGAGAACCTATTTTATTAGATTCTACTTGTAAGTTTGCTTTTAAATGATTAACGTACATTTCTTTTGTATCGTAATCTGTTGTTCTTTCTTTTTCAAAGGCTGTATTAATCCCAAAGAATCCAGAATTTTGTATTTCTGGCAAAGTATTTATATTGTTTCCATATCCTCCAACAATGAAAGACGATATTCCTATCGTCGCTATAGAGGTGGATAATATGGTTGTAATAACTAAAGTTTTTTTTAGATTTATTTTCATATTACTACTCCTTTTTTTGTATACAATTGGAAAATTAAGCTTATTATCTCGAAAAATAATAAGCTTAATTAAATTATATTACAATATGGTTGAAAAAAACAAAAAAACAAACCCTTTTAGAATAAAATTCTGGGGTTTGTTTTGTGATTATATTAATAATTAATTATTTTTTAAATCCTTTGTTGTTATTAAGTTTTTTGTTTCTCTTAACAAAAATCATTAATCCAACTAATCCTACAAATAGAACTGATGATGATGTTATCAAAGCAATCATCAATGTTTGTGTACTAGAGTTAACTATAGTTGTTAATCCTGAAACTACATATCTAGTAGATTCCATTGAAGAAATTGATTCATCAATAATCAAGTTGTTTTCTTCGGCTTTTAGAGAAGGTGCAATTGAAACTCACACTTCATCACCATTTGATAATCCAGCTTCATTGAAGTTGGTTATTTTTCTTGGTGTTCCACCTTGGCTAGATGTATATCAAACAAGTTCTACATCTTCAGAAATACTTGGATCATTCTTAATATTAGATTGCATTGATCCAAATTTATCAACTCCATTAAATGTTGGTGAGAATGTTTTTAAAGCATTTTCGAATAAAGCTTGTTGAGCTTCATCTAAAGTTATTTCCACTTTTAGTCCTGAAACCACTCATCCTGAATTTTCTGGATATTGTGGAGTACCTGACATATCAGGGTTGATACTTTGTGAACTTCCGATTCCTGTTTGGAATGTTTTTTCAATATTATCAATAACATTAACAACTCTAAATTTAATTTTATCGTCTGTAACATTAGTGTTATCTAATAAAGTGTTGTAATAATCTTCATCAAATATACCGTCTTTATTAATAATTTTTCATTCAACTTTATCGCCATTTACTAAATTATTAATTTTGTTTTCGTCTCTTGTTCAATCTGTTTTTAATGTTTTATCAGCATTTCAAACTTGATATTCGTATCATTGGTCAACTCCCAATACTGCTTCATTAGTATCTGTTGGATTATTAGGGTCAGTAACTCTAATACCAAATGATCCACTTCCGTTAAGTACACCAACAAAGTTAGGTCTTAAGTATTTAAATAAATCATCACTTAGAGGTTTAACATATAAATCTTTAACAATTATTACTAAAGGTTCAATAGGTTTTGGTAATAAGAATATATCATCAGCTGATTTAAAGCTTATTGTAATAATATCCCCATTTTGTAAATCTTTAAATTGTGAAATATTTGTACCTGAAGCATTTTGTGGAGAACCATTTTTTCTATTAAGATTCATGCTTATCTCAACTTTACCTTCAAAGTCAGCTTTAATTCCTTCTGAGATAGCTTCACCTGATAATACTTTTTCAGTTTTTTCATCTTTTCTCAACATAGTGATTTCTGATGAAACGTGTGCATTACCAGTATAAGGCAATTCTTCTCCATCATCTGAAGCATAAGTTATAGTTTCTAGTTGACTTTGTTGAAATTCATATTGAATTCCACGAGTTTGAACTGGATATTTAATATTTGACAATTGAATCTCTTGATCAATTGGAGTCGATGTATCAAAAACAAAGTCTGGGTCTGCGATAGTACCTTGACCAACTCTTGAAACAAATGATAATTTAATAAATTGACTATCAAATAGTTTTCATTGAGCAGATGTTTCTTCTTGAGAGAATGTCCCTAAGAATGATCCGTCTTCCATTCTAATAGGTGTTTGTCACACACCTGTACGAAGTGGAGGAGCAGGAATTACTCTTCCTAATCTTTCAATAGTTCATACTGGAATAGGATTACCATCTTGATCCATAATCTCATTACCAGCTCCATCAATATAATGTCCATCTTGAGTTGCTCCTGCTGAATCACGTTTAACAATAGGAATTCCGTTGGCATCTATTAAAATCATTCCAGTTGCAGATTTATAAAATTCTGTTTCTACTGACATTAATAAGTCTGCACCTAAATAGTTTCCAAGAGTATCAACAACCATTTTAGCTTCTTCAATTCTTGTTTGACCATCGATAGCATCATAACCAAAGTAATCAATATTTGTTAATTTTAATGTTGATTCAACAGATAATTTATCAGCATGAACCAATAATCCCTTAACTCTTGTTTGAGGAGTTATTGTATCTTCACCAATCATGGTAAATTTATCATTATTAATAGCAACTCTTGCCATAACAAATTGTCCAACAGATAAATTGGTTGGTGTTTCATCTACTCATTTAGTTGGATCTAATTTAACAACTTCTAATTCTTCTGGAGAATATTCGAAATCACTAATATTATATTCTAACTTCAATACTGCAGGAACTATATCTGGGTGTGTAGCATTTAAAAATGTACTATCAACTAGAGTTG
>CAMRCV010000089.1 GCA_947041065.1 uncultured Mycoplasma sp. | reverse complement strand
AACCCTTCGTTAGAAGAACAATTATTATCTTCAATGTTTAAAAGAAAAGTACCTACTAATTCATTAATAAATACTTGTTTTGATGAATCTAATTTGATAACTAAAAGAGAGGTATCACTTTCTAAGGTTACTAAAACAGGATACAAAGATACTAAGTATTTTGTGGAGTTTCGAAAAGAAGTTGCTAAAAATTTAAGTCCGGAAGATATTGCTAAATTTAATCTAAATCATGATGGAGCTATTGCCTCGTATGCTGGTTTTGTGCTTTATAACATTATTATGAAAACAAAGAAAACAAAGTTCCACATTTATATGAGTGCTGAAATTTTAACTAGAGAATTAAAAGAATATTCACTAGATGATATTAATAGAATGTATTATTTTATAGATAATATACCAGAAGTAAAAAGTACAATGAGAAAGTTTAAAATTGTTGATGGTTTGAAAAAAGAAATTAATTCTAATGTTCGATTATTGGAATTATTACAAAATTACAATCCTAATATAAAAATAAAAGATTTAATTAAAAAATTAGAAATTAACAATGATGAAAGCAAAAAGAAAATTGAGTTATTTGAATAACATTACATTCCGAACATTGAAGGGTCAAAAGAACTACCTTTTAATCCTTTTGACATTCCCTTCATTCTTTTTTTCATAGAATCGAATTCTGTCACAAGATTATTATATTCTTGAGCATTTCTACCTGAACCCGAAATAATTCTTTTCTTTCTAGATGCGTTCTTTAATAAACGAGGATCTTTTCTTTCGGCTGATGTCATAGATGAAATTAAAATTTCAAATAACTCAATCTTACCTTCGGCCTTTGAAATTTTATCATCATCAATTTTTGCTGTTCCAGGAAGTAACTTAATAATTTTTGAAAGTTTACCAAGTTTTCTTACTTGTTTTAAATTATCTAAAAGATCATCTAAATCAAATTCACCCTTCATCATTTTGTTAATCATTTTTTTACCAGCTTTTTCGTCAATTACAGATTCTGCTTTTTCAATTAAAGTTAAAACATCTCCCATTCCCAAAATTCTTTCAGCCATTCTTTCAGGATGAAACAAATCTAAGTTTCCTGTTTTTTCACCAGTCCCGATAAAACAAATAGGAATATTTAATAAATATCTAATACTTAGAGCAGCTCCTCCACGAGCATCTGAATCTAATTTGGTAATTATCGAACCTGTTAATTTTAAATATTGATTAAATGTTGTTGCGACATTAATAATATCTTGTCCACTCAAGGCATCGGCAACAAAAAGTATTTGGTTTGGTTTAGCAATCTTTTTAACAGCAACTAATTCTTCCATCAAAGCATCATCGATTGATAGACGTCCTGCGGTATCAATGATAACCAGGTCATATTTTTCTTCTCTCGCCTTTAAAAGGGCTTTAGAAACTATATCTTCAACAGTTGTTTTAGTTCCCATCTCAAAATAATCAACACCAATTGACTTTGCCAAGGTAATTAATTGCTCAACTGCAGCCGGTCTATAAATATCTCCAGCAACTAATAAAATTTTTTCAGCTTGTTTTTTTGATTTATAATAATTGGCTAGCTTAGCAACGGTTGTTGTTTTCCCACCACCTTGTAGTCCAGTCATCATAATTATATATGGTTTTGAATCCAGCTTTATTTCTTTGGTGGTTGTTCCTAGGATATTAATTAATTCATCCTTGACAATTTTCACCATTTGTTGTCCTGGATTTAATTTTGACATTAAATCTTGACCAATTGTTTTTTCCTTAACATTATTAACAAAATCTTTTACAACTTTTAGATTAACATCGGCTTCTAAAAGCGACATCTTGATATCTCTTGTTATTTTTAAAATATCTTCTTCTCTTAAAGTTGTTTTCTTATTTGCATCATTTAAGCTTTTTTGAAGTTTTTTTCCTAAAAAATCTAACATGTATATCTCCTTATATTTCTTTTACTAATTTTTTTTCAAAGTTAATTTTTCCATTATCAATAGTAGCTAATAAATAAGATGCTTGTGATGCACCTCTTGGCAAATGTGTCGACCCTGGATTAACGATATATTTATTATTATCTAATGAAACAACTTTAGTGACATGTGTGTGACCATGAATAATAACATCTATCTTTAACTCATCAATTATAGCACTCATATAATCGTTATTATCTAATTGATCATATGAACCAATCAAATGCCCATGTTGTAAATGGAATTTAATTCCTTCAATTTCAAAAGTTAATTCATCAGGTTGTTTATCAAAATCATGATTCCCTTGAACGAAATAATCAAAGTTTTTTATCATGTAATTAGGGTCACATTCATAATCTCCAGAATGAATTGCTATATCGTATGTATTTGATTTTAGAATTTTATCAGTAATATCATTTTTCTTATGTGTATCAGATAGGATAATTATTTTTTTCATAAATTTCTATACTTTTGCGAATCCTTGAATTTCAAAAAATGAATTTGTTTCTTCAGGTGTTAAGTCTGTGAATAAAGCATTTGATAAAGTAAAATTAATAGTAATTGAATTTGGTTCAACACTTGGTTCTGCAACAACTTCATAACTTCAACCAGTTACTGAAACACTAGGAAACGCAACTATTTCTTCAAATATTGCATCAAAACCTGCTTTGTCAAGAATCAACGAGGAAGCTTCTGTTGCAGTTTTTGCTTTAAATGCTTTTCCTATATCATTACTAATATATTTAAAAAATGATTTTTCCACAAATTTTCTAATTCATGCTATTTCAAGCGCTCTTTCTTCTACCGTTACTGCTTCAGTACCAATTGGTAATAAAGTTCTAAAGTCCATAGAGAAAACCTCAGACTTTAAAGGTTCAAGAGACGAAGTTGGTGATTCAACAATTAAAACTTCAGGTGTATGTGTTGTTTTTAAATCAAAAATAAATTTAATTGTTTGAAAAGATGGAAGTGTTGGAGTTGGAACTAATTCTAATTTGAAAGATAACTTGCTGTTTAGTGGATCTAAAACATCTTCTTGAAAATTAGTTATATCAGAATCAATAAAAGGTATGACACCTTCTATTGGTGTGCTTGAAGATAAAAAATAATTTTCAGGGGTTTGATTAAAGTTTGAAATCAAAGCAACTATTGAATCTGGAGTAAAAGTTGTATCTGCGTTTTTGACCAAATTTTCTTCCAATTTCAATCTATCAACAGAAATTTTAGCTACTATCTTAGGTACACTTTCAGAACAAGACATCAAAATTAATGGTGTTACCATTGTGGTTATTGTTGTAGTTGCAAATAATGCCTTTAAAGTTTTTGACATTTTATCTCCTTATACCCTTTGGGTTTTATTAATTATACTAAAAAAATGACTTATTTATTTTTTTATAAACTCAAAGTTACTTCGCGTCCAGGGCCTTTCACTTTCAGGTTTTTTGCCAAATAAAGTCATTAGCTTTAGACTTTATTTGGCAAAAAACCTGAA
>CAMRCV010000088.1 GCA_947041065.1 uncultured Mycoplasma sp. | reverse complement strand
CACAAAACTTCAACTCTTTAAAATGTCAACATTTGTAACAAGTATTTGTTCTGCGTTTTTTAAACTTTTAAATTGTGATTTTTGCTCTTTAAGACTTTCATTTTTTATATTATTTTTACCATTAGAATCATGGTTAATAATAATTAAAGGTAAAGCAATTATTGCTGAAGTAGCAAGAATTGATTTGAAGATATTTGACTTTTTCATTAAGAACTCCTTATACAAATTACTTTATGTATAATAAAGTATATATAAAATTTAAATTTTTATGATTATTTCTCTTACTAAATATATTTTTGTTAATTATTTAAATTTAAAAATAATCTTGTAAAACAAGCATTATTCCTATAAACCATCGTCTTCTCAAGTAAATTGATAACCAAGAATTCTTACAGTATCACCTTTTTCAATGCCTTCTTTGAGTAAAGCTTTTCATAAACCAATATCTTTAACCTTTTTATTGAATCTAATTATATTGTCATGCGTATTTAATGGAATTTTATTATAAAGATTCTCAATTGTTGTTCCTTCTATTTCGAACATTCCTTCATATAACTTTGTTATGACAAAATCTTCTTCCATAGTTATAAAAAGTTCATCTTTTTGGTCTTCCAAAACAATATTTTTAGCATTTAAGTATGTTTGAAACATTGCTTCTTTTAATTTATCTAAATTTTCTTTTTTTAGTGCTGAAATTTTGACAATTGGTAATTCAGGATACTTCTTGACAAATTTGGCATAATTTTCTTCAAAATTTGGTAAATCCATTTTATTAGCAATAATTAAAAAAGATTTTTCCAATAACTTCATGTTATATGAATTAAGTTCTTGACTTAAGATTTCGAATTCATCAATAGGATCTCGGTCTAAATCACCAAAGTCCAAAATAAAAGCAATAACTTTACATCTTTCGATGTGTTTCAAGAATCTAATTCCTAAACCTTTTCCTAAAGAAGCCCCTTCGATTAATCCGGGTAAATCAGCAATAACAAATGAATTGTCAAAATGTTTAACTAATCCTAATTGAGGAACCAAGGTAGTAAAGTGATAATCAGCGATTTTAGGCTTTGCATTTGAGAGAATACCTAATAATGTTGATTTACCAACAGAAGGCTTCCCAACAAGGCCTATATCGGCCATAACTTTCAATTCTAGTCTTACAATCTTTGTTTCACCAAAAGTTCCATTTTCAGAAATTTTAGGAGCATTGTTTTTTGAAGATTTAAAACGAGTGTTTCCATGTCCACCACGACCACCTTTAACAATTAAATACTTTTGGTCATCAACAATATCGTGAATAAGTTTTTCACCTTCGAATACTAAAGTTCCAAAAGGAACTTTAACAACAACTTCTTTACCTCTGGCACCATACATATTTTTAGGGCCACCAGATTCACCTTCTTCACCACGAACGTGTTTCATAATGTGTAAGGTTAATAGTGTGTTCATTCCAGTACAACCTTGGAAGTAGACAGAACCGCCATCGCCTCCGTCTCCTCCATCAGGTCCACCAAATGCTACTCTAGCTTCTCGACGAAAAGATACAATACCATTGCCACCTTTTCCGGCTATTACTTCTAATGTTGATTGATCGATAAATTTCATATGAATGAATTATAACTTTTAATTGTTATAAATTTACACAGATGTTAATTCTTTTATAACTTCTTCTAAAAATTTACTGTTTTGTTCGATAAAATCTTCATCTAATTCAATAGTTACTTCTTTATTTAAGATTCTTAAAAGTCATAAAAAATTATAAGGATTAGAAATTCTATAAGTAATTATTTCTGATTCATTATTATAAATCAAATATGCCCCCATATTTCATAGGTGATGTAAGTCATTGACAAAATCTCCCTTTTTAAAGATATTGTGCTCTTCATTGAAGGCCATTTTGTTACTTTCTACTTGATACATCAACATCGGTGTTGGATTTATCGCTGGTATATATTTATATTTCATTTTATTCTCCCATTCCTACTAATTTTTTAAGACTTTTAATTTCTGGTGATTTTAATTTACGGTATTCACCAACCATCATTTTTTCAACAGTTAATCCTGCAAATTCGATTCTTTTCAAATCGATAACTTCTCTTTCAACTAATTCAAAAATTTTCTTAATATGATGATAAGATCCTTCTCTCAAAGTTATTAAGTAAGTTTTGCTTTCAATTAATTCAATAATTTGCTTAGATACTTTTCCGTTAACAATAACATTATCACCATTTAAATAACTTAATTCATTTTTTTCTAATTTAAAATCTAATCTCGCTCGATATCTTCTAACTACTTCAAAACTAGGGTGCGCCAGCCGATTAGCTAATTCCCCATTATTTGTTAAAAGCAAAACTCCTGTAGTGTTATAGTCAAGTCTTCCAATTGGATAGATGTAGCTGTCATCATCAATTAAGTCTGTAATAATTGTTCTATTAAAATTATCTTTTAAAGTACAAATTGTTCTCTTGGGTTTGTTAATAATGTAGTATTTATGCTCTTGTTGTTGAGGTAATTCTTCCCCATTGACAATTATTTTATCTGACATTTTCGCTCTTTGTCCTAAAGAAGCAATGACACCATTTATACTAACTTTGTGTTTTTTAATTAATTCTTCAGCTTCGCGCCTAGAAGCAACACCTGCTTGTGATATTAATTTTTGAACTCTTACTTCTTCCATTTGAAACAATCAACCTAACCTTTCAATATTATTAAAAGAAACTCTTTTATCAAATAAATTTCATTACTTTTATTTTTAAAAATCACAAAACTTATTTATTTAATATTGTTATATAATTTTAACCTATTAAGTTGATAATAATCTAAAAATGTTTATAAATATTGTTCAAGGAATTTTTCGATAGATGCAAATTCAGATTTAATTTCTTTTTTCGGTTTATCAGAAACAACTTTTCCTTCTTTTAAAACAATAATTCTATCTGCTAAATAATCAACTTCTTCCATATCGTGAGAAATAATTACGATTGTCATATCATTATCTTTTGCAAATTTCTTAATAAATTTCTTAATTGTAGTTCTAATTTTGATATCTAGACCTGTTGATAATTCATCTAAAAACACTAATTTTGGTTTATGAATAATTGATAATAATAAATTCAATCTTTGTTGTTGTCCACCAGAAAGAGAACGAGCATTTTTGTTATAAAATTTATCAATCCCGAATTCATTTTTGCAGTTCTTCATCACTAATATCGATTTTATAAGCATCTTTTAAAAATAAAATAATATCTTTACACTTTAATCCAGTTGGATATGAAGAATCTTGAAATTGAATTCCTAAAGATTCTTGATAATTAATTTTTGTTGCATAATTATATTGAAAATAACCAACGTCAGGTTTGTTTAAACCCATAACCATTTCCACAAAAGTAGTTTTACCAGCACCATTAGATCCGAGCAAGGCTACAGATTCTCCACGTTTGAATTTAATGCTAATATCATCATTGGCAGAAAATTTCTCGTGTTT
>CAMRCV010000087.1 GCA_947041065.1 uncultured Mycoplasma sp. | reverse complement strand
ATTCAATAGCTCCATCTTTGGAAGAAAATTATAATTACAATATCAAAAGAAAGGTTGACGGTATCAATTTCTTTGATACTGGAATGATTAACAACAAAAAAGCTTTGTGTATTGCTTCTGATCAAAAAACATATGTCCAAATGAAACAAGATATCTTTAAAATATATGGTAAAGAATTAGTAATAAAAGCTTTAGATTTAGATTTTTTACATCCTAATTACAATGCTGGACTATTTGATAATGACATTCAAGTTGGTTGAATTGGGAAAATGCACCCTAAAAATACAAAAAATAATGTTATTTTTGCTGAAATCCTAACTGATCAAAACATTGAACGTGATTATAAATTCCGAGAATATGATAATTCTCCTTTGAAAGAAAGAGATATTACTATTCCTTTAAAGAAAAATGAATCAATCCAGAATTCAATAATTGAATTTAAAAAGATTGAAGGAATTTTCGAAATTAAGAAAATAGACAGTTTCATTAAAGAAGAAATTAACTATGTAACATTTAAAATTAAGATGAATAATGCTTCTTTAATAGAATTTGACAAGAAGTTCAATATTTAAAATATAATTCTTATAATATGAAAAAGATTACATTTGCTTCAGTTGAATCACTTACAGGGGGAATGTTTGCCTCTGAAATAGTTGGTATTCCTGGTGCCAGTGAATTTTTTAAAGGTTCATTGGTTGCTTATTCCAATGAAGTTAAGAGAAAGTTAGGTGTTGATACTTCTCAAGGAGTTATTAATGCTCAAGTTGCCGAAGAAATGGCTTTAAAGGGAAAAGAATACTTTGATGTAGATTATTGTTTTGCTTTCACTGGTAACGCAGGACCTGGTGCGGCTGAAAACAAAAGTGTTGGTTTGGTATTTATTGCCATCAATAATGAAGTGCATGAATTAAATTTCGAAGGCAATAGGGAAGAAGTTAGAAGACAAAGTGTGAACTTTGCTTTGGAAATCTTTAAAAAACTAATTAAAGGTTAGTTTTTTCTCATTTTTATTCATTTTTAGCTCAAAAATAAACAAAGCAAACATTATATATTGGGGGAAAAGTGGATAAAGAACAAAACAAAACAAAAAAAGAAGCAACACCCGCAATGAAAATTAATAAAATTCCTAAAGTTGAAGAAAAAATTAGTAATGCTGAAAGAGCAATTCAAATAAACAATGCTATACAAGTAATTGAAAAGAAATTTGGTAAAGAAGCCATTATGTTATTAGGTTCAAAACCTAATATAGATACTGAAGTATTTTCTTCTGGTTCAATAGCTATTGATTACATTACAGGGGTTGGTGGTTATCCTAAAGGAAGAGTTATAGAAATTTATGGACCTGAATCATCAGGTAAAACAACTCTTGCCTTACATGCAATTTCCGAAATTCAGAAATTAGGAGGAACAGCAGCATTTATTGATGCAGAACATTCGATTGATCCTAAATATGCTAAAAACCTAGGTATTGATATAGACAATCTTATTTTATCTCAACCAGATTCAGGTGAACAAGCTTTAGAAATCGTTGATATTTTATCTAAAAGTGGTCATATTGATTTAATAGTTGTTGATTCTGTGGCGGCTTTGGTGCCTGAAGCTGAATTAAATGGTGAAATGAAAGATCAAACAATTGGTGCTCAAGCTAGATTAATGTCTAAAGCTTTAAGAAAAATAACTGGTTCTTTGAGTAAAAACAAAACAACAATTATTTTTATTAACCAAATTAGAGAAAAGGTAGGGATAATTTTCGGTTCTCCTGAAATCACTCCTGGAGGAAGAGCTTTGAAATTTTATTCAACATTAAGGATGGAAGTTCGAAGAGTTTCTTCAATAGGTATAGGGAATGACATCAGTGGTAACGTAGTAAAGATCAAAATAGTTAAAAACAAATTGGCCCCACCATTTAAAAGTGCAAATACCGAAATTATTTTTTCTAAAGGGATTTCTAAACATTCAGAAGTTGTCGATCTTGCAGAAAATTACAATATTATTGATAAAAAAGGTTCTTGATATAGTTATGAGGGCAATAATCTTGCTCAAGGCAAGGGTAATATGCGCTTGCTTTTAGAAAATGATGATATTTTATATAAAACAATTTTAGAAAAACTACAAGAAAAGCTAAAAGAATAATATAATTGAATTATGAAAAATTTAAACATTCTCTTTATTGGTGACATATTCGGAAACCCTGGAATTGAAAAGGTTGAAGAAGAACTTTTAAATTTAAAAGAAAAATATGCAATTGATTTTGTAATTGCACAGTCAGAAAATGTATCTGGACGTAAAGGTTTTTTGAAAAAAGACTATGATAAATTATCAATTGCTGGTGTAGATGCCTTTACTTTAGGTAACCATGTTTGAGCTAAAAAAGAAATTTTGAACATTATTGATAACAAAAATATCATAAGACCACTTAATATTGAAGAACATTACCCTGGAAATGGTAGTAGTGTTTTTGAAATAAACGGTACAACACTAAGAGTGACTTCATTGATGGGTATTACATTTAATAAATTACTTTCACCTTGAAAAGAAGAATATGCAAATTCTTTTTTTGATGCCATTGATAAACTAATTGAAACAGATGAATCTGATTTTCATTTCATTGATTTTCATGCAGAAACAACTTCGGAAAAAAATGTATTAGCTGTTTATTTGGATGGAAAAGTAGATGCTTTAATAGGAACTCACACTCATGTACAAACAAATGATGCTAAAATTTTTGAAAAAAACCTAGCTTTTGTTAGTGATGCTGGAATGACCGGACCTTCTAATTGTGCTATTGGCGCAAACTTTCAAGAAGTATATGAAAAAATGCGTTTTGATTCTTTTTCGAGATTTCAAGTATCGAAAAATATTTCACAATTTAATGGTGTTGTAGTACAGTTGAATAAGAAAAAAAGCAAGATTAAGTTAATTAACTTTATTTAAAACACTTTGTAAGTAAAAAAATTAACTTTTTTTGTAACAATTATCAATTAATTATATATACTATTAATTGCACTCATTTTGGAAACTAAAACGTTAAAGTTTAACTGAAAAAATAGTGTAAACAATTATTTTAAAAATATTTGAATTTTTTTCAAATTTAATGTTATTATTAAAAAGCATTATTAAAATAAATGTGGTTTATTATTTTTGAAATAGTAAATCGTAGTTCTTTGAAAACTGGATATAAGAAACCATATCTGTCAATTTATATGAGAGTTTGATCCTGGCTCAGGATGAACGCTAGCTGTGTGCCTAATACATGCATGTTGAACGAAGTTTTTTAAACTTAGTAGCGAATGGGTGAGTAACACGTATCTAACCTACCTTTTAGATTGGGATAACTATTGGAAACAGTAGCTAATACCGAATACGTATTGATATCGCATGATAACTTTATAAAAGAAGCGTTTGCTTCACTAAAAGATGGGGATGCGCCATATTAGTTAGTTGGTAGGGTAATGGCCTACCAAGACGATGATATGTAGCCGGGCTGAGAAGCTGATCGGCCACACTGGGACTGAGACACGGTCCAGACTCCTACGGGAGGCAGCAGTAGGGAATTTTCCACAATGAGCGA
>CAMRCV010000086.1 GCA_947041065.1 uncultured Mycoplasma sp. | reverse complement strand
CATCATAAATAATTGTATTAATTTTAGTTAAACCAATAAAATTCAACAAACCCTCAATATATTTATCAAATAAAGCAAATGGATATCATCCAATAACTGCTCCTTGAGATAGGATTAATTGTACTTTAACGTTTTCGTTAAGTAAACCAAAACTCTCTCCATTTCCTTTATATTTGTATTTAAATGTTTTGTTAGGTTGTAAAATGTTGTCAAAATATGATTTCAACGAAGTTGGGATATTAAAATTAACCATTCCTGCAGTAATAATTATTTTATCTGCTGATTTTAATTGGTCGATTAAAATATCTTTTTTGTCATCAAAGAAGGTGTAAAGATTTTCTGATGTTAAAGGCTTTAACATTTCTTCCTGAATATTTAAGTTTAAGATATCTATTTGATCATTTGGGTTAATGGTTTTATAGTTTTCTAGAAAAACACCTAGAGCCTTGTTTGTTATTGAGTTTTCTGGTGAAATACTACTTTGTAATACTAATATTTTTTTCATTTTTTGTCCTTTTATTTTTTTAAATCCATTGGATGTAGCGGTCTTGGAATCGCACTTCTTTTATGTTGGGTATTTTTATGTTGTTTGATAATTTTATCAACAACATCTTGATCAACTTTTTTATTCTTGATAAATGATTCAAATTGGTTATAGGTAAATCCTAATTCTTTCTCATCCTCTTGATTATCTCACAAACCAGCCGATGGTGCTTTATTGATTATTGAATTAGGTAAATTCAATAACTTTGAGATTTTAAATACTTCAGATTTATGAAGTTGAACTATGGGTAATAAATCACAACCACCATCTCCGTATTTGGTAAAGTAACCTAAATAGTATTCAGCATAGTTGTCAGTCCCTAAAACTAAATAGTTTTTTTCTTGTGCTAAAGCATAAAGTGTTGACATTCTTAACCTGGCTTGTAAATTTGCTTTTGAAAGATCGTTAGAAAGTTTTAGTTTTGTTGACATAGATTCATATTCAGTTTTTAATTCAACAATTGTATAATCTAATTCAATTTTTTCACATAATTCAATACCGTCTTTTTGATCGTTTATTCGGTTTGATATCGGCATAATGACACCGAATGAATCATTTGGAAAAGCGTCTTTTCCAATAGTTGCCACAAGTGCTGAATCAATTCCGCCACTAATTCCAATAATGACACCTTTGCTACCAGTTTTTTCAACCTCTTGCTTTAATCAATCAACTAAATAATCGTAATATTTAAAATCTTCCATAGTGTTATCCTTGCTTATGTTTATATCTTGTATTTTTTCAAGATTTCATCAATGTCTAATTCATCAATTTCTTTAATCTTCTTTTCAGATTGTTTAAAAGCGGCATCAATTTTTTCTTCTGAATTTGACATTGTTTTATCATTTGATTTTACGGTATTTACAACATTAAAGTATGGTGTAGTAGTATCGATAATTAATTCGCTTTGAATTTCTAAGTTTAAAATACTTTTGGCAACTTTGGTGAAATTATTTTCCAATGTTGCTTTATTATCAACTTTATATTTATCAACTTCGATTCCATCAATACCTTTAATGATAAAAGTCGAATCTATAGATTTAGACATTAATTTTATAAATTTTGTTTTCGAATTTAATAAAGTAGCTATTTTTCCACCCTTAGTTGCTTTAGGAGAATAGGCAATAGTTGAAAACTTCATTTGTTTCATTTGATTTTTATCATTTATTAATAAAATCTTTTCTTTGTTATTGGCAATAACAAAAGCAGTAACAATATTTTTATCTAATTTAATTAAAGTGTTTCCTGCTGGTCTTAAGCCGAAAATTGGAACTTCATTTTCACTAAATTTAACAGTATCAGTTCGATCTGTGGTGATTAAAATATCTTGCATTCCATTAGATACTTTAACTCCAATAAGTTCGTCTTGTGGTTTTTTGAAGCCAATTGCTTTAATTGCTTTTGAAATTCTTGTCACATTAAAGTCACTAATTAAAACTTTTTTACCAATCCCTTGCTTTGTTACAAATACAAGATATCCTTTTGTTTCAAAGTTTGTAATATCAATACACTCAACAATTTTTTCTCCAGTTTCGAAACTTGCAAAATCTGAAATATATTGTCCAGGGTCTTTTCATTTACCTTCCAAAATTTTATGAATTGGAACAACAATGTAATTACCTAAATTTGAAAAAACTAAAAGTTTATTTGTAGTGTTTGATTTATTTAAATACAATAAATGATCATCATCTTTCATACCAAAAGTTTTTAGTTCATTTGAATCAAAAATTCTTGAAGAAAACCTTTTAAGATAACCATCTTTTGATAAAGAAATATATGTAGGTTCTGATTTGATTAATTCACTTTGGTTGATGGTAATTTCTAATTCATTATCATTGATAACTGTTTTTCTAGGAATCCCAAAATCTTTCTTGATTTGTTTCAAGATACTTATTAAGTATTCATTAAATTTAGATTCGTCCTTTAGAACTTCTTCACAAAATTTAATTTTAGCTAAAAGATCTTCACGATCACTTAAGTAAATACTTACATCTGTTTTGTTCAAACGATATAATCTTAATTCAGCAATTGCAATAGCTTGAATTTCTGAAAAGTGTAATTTAGTCATCAGGCTTAATACAACACCCTTTTTTGAATCTGTTGATTCTCTAATAACTCTAATAACTTCATCAGGTATTTCACTAACTCTAATCAAACCATTAACAATTTCAAGTCTTTTAACATATTTAGAATAATCAAAGGTAATTGCTTTTCTTTTAATATCTTTAATGTGTGAAATATATGATTCCAACATTTTGCCAATGCCCAACACTTGAGGGGCATTATCTTTAATAGAAATCATGTTATATGAATAGTAAACTTTTACATCTGTTTTTTGTAATAAGAAATTCATAATTAAATCTGGATTTGCATCTTTTTCTAAGAAGATAGCAATTGAAATACCGTTTCTATCTGTTTCATCTCTAACTTCTTTAATACCATCTATTCTACCATTGAATCTTAATTCATCAATTTGTCTAACTAACTTTGATTTAACCACACCATATGGAATTTCAGTAATGTTAATTCAAGTTTCTTTTTTATCAACTATTGTTTCGTATTTTGAACATATTGTAATTCGTCCTTGACCTCTTTCAAATGATTGCTCAATTCCTTTTATTCCATATATGATTCCACCTGTTGGGAAATCAGGCCCTTTAATATGTTTTAATAATGACTTTAAAGTAATTCCAGGATTTCTAATCATAGCAATTGCACTATCAATGATTTCCATTAAGTTATGAGGTGGAATTTCTGTTGCAAAACCAGAAGCTATCCCTCTAGCTCCATTAACTAATAAGTTAGGTAAGTAAGAAGGTAGAACAACAGGTTCTTTTTCTGTATCATCAAAGTTAGGCGCATATGGCACAGTTTTTTTATCTAATTCATCTAACATCAAATTAGCTATTTTTTCTAATTTTGTTTCTGTATATCTCATCGCAGCAGCGGGGTCATCATCAATTGATCCTTTATTTCCGTGCATTTCAATTAAAGGCATATTCATTTTTCAATCTTGACCCATTCTAACTAGAGCTTCATAAATTGAACTATCACCATGT
>CAMRCV010000085.1 GCA_947041065.1 uncultured Mycoplasma sp. | reverse complement strand
TTATACTTCTTTTGCTGGACATGAGCAAAAAACATATTCCGATTTAGGAATTGCTGATGATACAACACCAATTCATCCATATGCAAGAAGTGGTGGTGCTGTCGTTTCAGGAACAGCTGATGCATTTTATAAAGATTCAAAATTAGCTTATGAAAAAAATCCAGAGTTAGATGATGCTCTAATTAAAGGTAATTATGGAAAATTCACCAAAACAACATCAGAGTCTAATTCACAAGCTTGATCATTTGTAAAAAATGAAAACAAAGTTGGTTCTATGGTTTATCTTTCAGCAGGATTCATTAACAATAATCGAAAAGAAATCGAAGATAATGGTTTTGAAATTGCTACTTATGAAAATCACACAATAGAAAAAGATAATATTGCTAAAACATACAATTGATTTAGACCATTAAATTTAATGATATCAATAGCACGTACTCCGGGTGAAGATACAATTAAAGACTATCACTCACAAGATTTAATTAATTGAATATTAGGAGATCCTGTTGCTAAAAAAACAATTACCACAGAAGGATATGTAGAATTGTCTCAAGAAGATATTTTAGATAAAATGTGTTTAAATAAAGATTTATCAACGTTTTGAACAGCTACAGATAAAGAAATATTTGATGAAAAAGAATCTTTAAAACCAAAGGCTAATAATGGATAAAAATCAAAAACTTTTCAAAAAGAAAAATAATATTAATTCATTTGTAAAATCAATGTCAATGGGATTCTCATTACTTGTTGGTTTAATTTTCTTCATATTAATTATTTTTATTTCAATAATGGCAGTTAAAGGATTTCAAGAATATGGTTCAGGAATTTTGTTTAGTGGAGATTTTTCAGAATATTCATTTTGAGTACCATTCTCTGTAACGGCAATCACTTCTTTAATTGCAATTATAGTAAGTGTACCAATTGGAATTAAGGTAGCGATTTTTACAAAGTATCGCCTCCATAAAAGATGAAGAAAAAAAGTAATTATTTTGTTTCAAACTTTATCAGGAATACCTTCTGTTATTTTTGGTTTATTTGCTGTAAACTCATTGGGATTACTTTTCAATTCTTTATTTGGAATTTCAAGAAACTCAATATTTAATGCATCTATTATGTTGGCTTTTATGATTATTCCAACTATTATTTCTATGACGTTAGATTCCTTAAATGCTATTGATCCAAACCTTTTAGATAACTCGTTAGCCTTAGGTAATTCAAAAACAAAATCAATTTATAAAGTTTGTAAAAAAGCTGCTAAATCAGGAATTGTTGTTGCTGTAGTTGTGGCGATATCAAGAGCTATTGGAGAGTCAATGGCTGTGTCGATGATTCTTCAATCGCAACCTTCAAATGAAATATTCCAAGATGGATTTTTTTCATTGTTGAACTCTTCTTCACAATCATTAGGTGCTTATATTTCATCAACAATGTTTGCTGATTCAGATCCTGAAAAAATAAGACCATTACTTTATGCATTTGGTTTAATAATGTTGATAATTTCTATGGTTTTAAATATATTGATTGCAATAATTACAAAATCTAAAAAAGCTTCTAGAAATATTAAAGTGGTTAAGGTTAGAAATAGTATTTCAAACTTCTTTACTTTTATTCCTATGAATATTAAAATGTTTTTTGAAAAAAAATCATTTAAAAGTAAACATTCTATTGATTCAAATAACATCCCTGGAACAGTTAGTTATATTAAAGACAGAATCAATAATTATAAATTTGGTAATTTGTATTTTAGATACAAAATTACTTTAGAGACAATTAGTATCGTCATTTGTTTTTCATTTCTTGCTTGAATTGTCGGAGATATTGTTGTTAATGGATTAATTGCTACTTCAATGGATTCTTCAACAATTTGGGATTATTCCAAAAACACAGTAGGTCAATCATTTTTAAATACACTGTTACTTATAGTTGTGTGTTTGACAATTAGTTTTCCGATTGCTTTATTTATTGCTGTGTATTTAAATGAATATGCTAAAAAAGGTTTTTTCAAAAAAACAACAATCTTTTTATTAGATTCTCTTTCTTCAACTCCTTCAATTTTGTTCGGAATGTTCGGAATGTTATTTTTCATTAAAACTTTAGGAATGACAAATAGTGGCACTATGGGTAATTCCTTAATTGCCGGAGCCCTAACTGTTGTTATTGTTGTTATTCCAACATTCATTAGATTACTAGAACAATCATTAAGAAATATTCCTGATGAAATTAGAATGAATTCATATTCTCTAGGTAATACAAAAAGTGAAACAATTAAAAAATTAATAGTTCCAATGGCTCTTGTATCTATAACAGGAAATATAATTACTGTTATCGGAAGAATACTTTCTGAAACAGCTCCTCTATATTTAACAGCTGGATTATCATCATCTTCTGAAACAGCATTGAATAGACCTGGAACAACATTAACAACTCACATTTATGCGCAAATATTCTCAACATCTAAAGATGCAAAATGAGTACAATATGAAGCAGCGCTAGTTGCTATAATGTTAGTTTTCTCATTAGTAATTATTGGGTATGTTATAATTCCTGCAAGAAAAACAATCAAAGTTCATTTCCATCATTTTAAAGATCGTGTGAAAGAAGTTTTACAAAACAATAAAAATAAAAAAACAAAACAAGGAGTCAATTAAATATGAAATTAAATTTAAAGACAAGTTTTTTGGGTAAAATATCCAAAAAAAAAGATAAAGAAGCAATTTTAGTAGAAACAAAAGAAACGTTTTCAAAAAGTAATATCTTTGAAGTTAACAATTTTTCTTTATGATACAAAAACGGAGAAAAACAAGCTTTATATGATATTAATACCAATATAAAACTTAAAAAAATAACTTCTTTTATTGGTCCTTCAGGATGTGGAAAATCAACTTTTTTAAGAACGTTAAATAGAATGAATGATTTGATTGATGGAGTTATATATGAAGGAGATGTTTTTTTTGATAGTATAAATATTAAATCAAAAAAAATTCCAGTTACAACTTTGAGATCAAGAGTGGGAATGGTTTTTCAAAAACCAACACCTTTTCCAATATCTATTTATGATAATGTGGCATATGGCCCAAAATCTAATGGGATACATGATAAAAAAGTTTTGGACAAAATTGTTCAAGAGTCTTTAGAGAGCGCTGCTCTATGAGAAGATGTTAAAAACAATCTTGATGATCTAGGAACTAGTCTTTCTGGTGGTCAACAACAAAGGCTTTGTATTGCAAGAGCCATTGCTATGGAACCTGAAGTTTTGTTAATGGATGAACCTACTTCTGCTTTGGACCCAATAGCAACTATTAAAATAGAAGAATTGATTTTAGAATTGAAAAAGAAATACACTATAATAATTGTAACTCACTCAATGGCTCAAGCTCAAAGAATAAGTGATGAAACTTTCTTTTTCTATCAAGGTAAAATTGTGGAAACAGGAAAAACTAAAAAAATCTTTTTAAATCCAAAAAACAAAGAAACAAAAGATTATATAAATGGAAGGATCGGATAATGGCTACTAATTACAACTCATTAATTACATCAGAAAAAAACCTTAAAAAAATGGTTTTTGAATTTTTAGAATTTTCTCTTTCAACTCACACTAAATTATGAAAATATATATT
>CAMRCV010000084.1 GCA_947041065.1 uncultured Mycoplasma sp. | reverse complement strand
CCATGTTTTTTCAAGACCATTTTCATCTAAGAAACGATATTTTGGCGGAAGCGGTACTCTTTTTCTTTTTTTAGGTTCGTTATTAACCGTGCCAATCAATTCATTAATATCAATTCCGTCTTCTAACATTAATTGACGATATTCTTCCAATTTAGCCAACCGATTTTCATTGGCTTCTTGGATGTTTTTTTCTTGAGCAATACGTTCATTAACAACAGTCGTGAATTTTTCTAAGGCTTGCTTCAAATCTGGAATTGAAGCGTCCTTACAGAGACTACGAAGATAACGAAGATTTAATAAAACACTAATATCCATTTAAATATTCCTAAAAAAAATAAATATAATAACGATCAATTTAATCAAAAAATGTCATTACGTTTTCAGTTATTCTATTTTTTAATGTCAAAGATGGGAAGGGAAGTAAATTATTTACTTAAAGTAAAAAAGCCTTTCAAGATATGGTGAAAGGCTTTGTTGTAATACAACTTGTATAACATTGAACTTCATTAAGTTATCACAAAATCGTTGAATCGTTAGGGTGGATTTTACCTTTATGGAAAAGCTTTCTTTAGCATGGTCAGATTTAAGGCGTTTTTAGCCCTTCAAAAGTGATGGATAAATCAGCGTATAGACTATAAAACGATATTTCGCTAATAACGATACTATTTTTTTAAAAAAATTGCTTAGAATCGCGCTGAGAGCGTTTTAAGCCATATTTTTATGGTTGTTAGAAATGAAAATCGTCTGTTTTATTAAAAATAAATGAATCTTATTGTTTGGTGCGGAGCAAAACTATCCGAGTACGTTATCCGTTAATTGGCGATTGTGGTCAAAGCGTGGGTAAGTCTAGGGCAACTTGTTGTCCGACTTATCCTTAGCGTTCCGACTTGTCGGATTGTCCAGATGAGGCATTAAACATTATTTAATCAAATGTATTTAAGGGAATAAATAACAAGGTATTCTTTTAAAGGTATAAAGGTATAAAGGTAAAGGATTTTTATACCTTTAAAATCAATTGATTACAAACGACATAACGCAAATCGGGCACGACATAACGCAAATCGGGCACGACATAACGCAAATCGGGCACGACATAACGCAAATCGGGCAATTTATATAACAGTTTATACATTGGTTATGCACAGCACGTTTCTTTTCTTATTTAGACATAACGCAAATTTGGATACACATAACGCAAAATTTATTTTGACTTTGCGTTATGTGTTGGTGTACTTTAAATTAAATATTAAGTTAGATTGGAGATTTTATGAAACAAAATGAACTTGTTGAAATAAAGACAATAAAAAAACCGAAAAGACTATTGTTAACTAA
Source organism: uncultured Mycoplasma sp. (assembly GCA_947041065.1). Taxonomy (GTDB): domain Bacteria; phylum Bacillota_I; class Bacilli_A; order Mycoplasmatales; family Metamycoplasmataceae; genus UBA710. The sequence goes on along the minus strand of CAMRCV010000084.1, from coordinate 2,311 downwards.
TTTTTTTCTTTCTGCTTATGCTCAAGATATTTATTCGTTAATAATAATTAAGCTGAAAATGGAGTTTGATAAAAAATATTTTAAAATAGATCCATCGACAATAAAAAAAGAATTATTAGATAATTTATCAACAGATTTTATTTTTCATAAAGATGAATTATCTGAAATATTGAATCTTTCAAATAAAATAATATGCAAAAAAGATAAATTTGGATCTTATCTTTTACAAGAGGCAGTGCAAGAATTACGACGAGCAGAAATTATAGTTCATAATTTAAAAAATGATACCATTACCAATGATAAATTAACCTTTAGAGTTACAGGTTTAATTAATAATGGCGAATGGGATGGGAGTAGATTATTGTTAAACGTTGACAAATATGTTTGTTATGAATTGATTGAATATAGTTATAATAATGGGTTCAGCTTGATTGATAAATATGTATTTTTTAAAATAAGAGATCCATCTGCTAAAAAGATATTTGAACTTGTTTCTTCGGATAAAAGAAAAAATTACTCCTGTAATTTATATGAGTATTTTAAAGCTGTATTTGATTTTAATGAAGATAGCTTTCTTCAAAATAGAATTATAGAAAAATATTTAGTTAGACCAATTAATGTTTTAATTAGGGATTCAGATGGATTAATTACTACGGAATTTCATGGTGATAAAGGATATAAATTAAGTGCTCTTGGTGGCTCAAGAGGAACGAGTATAAATGGAGATACAGTTATTGAGTTTACTTTAAAACATCGTGAAAGAGATATTGAAAGTGAAATTTTAAATAAAAATAAATTTAGTGATTCTTTTAATGCTGCCTTAATTATAGTTAATAAAATAAAAGGATTTAAAATTATTGAAAATAATAACTTAGATAAATCATCCAATCCAGATTTTGATTTTTCTAAATATAAAAAAGAGGATTGGATAAACATATATAAAAATATTTATGATTTAGATTGTTTTTTTAAATCATCTGATTGTGAGTTAATATCAAATGATGTTAAAGAAATAATATCAAAATTAGCTCTTTAGAAAATAAAGCGCATTGCCCGACCAAGAGAAATGCACTTTATTAATCACCCAAAATATCGCGTATAGGTACTATTATGAGTGAATTTATAGGTATAATTAAAGAAAATACTTTAAATTGTCAACACAAAGCTACTGAGTTAAATTTATATTCTATTATTTTCAGTGAGTTAACAGATTCAGAAGTTAATGTTATTCGTTACATTCTTGTAGATGCTTTAAATAAATCAATTGCTTTAGAATTAAATGTTGAAGTTGATACTATTGATAAAAAAATAAGATCAATTAAAAGTAAATTAAAAGTTAAGAGTAAGATTGGTATTAAATCAGTAGCTATTGAACGTATAAATGATTACAACTTCAATAAAATTGAAGAAATTTCGAATAAATTGGATTTTATAATTAGTGGTTCATGAAATTAAATGAAAATCAAGTCCTGTTAAATGGCAAATAACAGGACTGTTTTTATGTTTTTAATTTAAATAGACTATACCTACTCACTAACGAGTGGGTATTTTCTTAAACAAGATGAAATTTTTCGTTTTATTTTTTATTAATTTCATTTTTTATTTTAGAGTTTCAACTATGACTATCAAATCAGAAGTTGATTCAATCGGAATTTTTTTACGATTGAATAAGTCAGTCAATGATGCGCTGACAAAATCTGCAAAACGATGGGGGAGATCTAAACGTAAAGAAGCTGAAATGCGTCTTGCCGATCATTTTTCTCGTTATCCAGACCTGCAATTAGATAATTTGGATAAAAATTCTTAACGAATTATCGATTTGTTTTAATTTCACTCAAATTTTAGTTTGAGTGGTCGGGCATTTATTTGCCTGAATATGGCTCTTTAATAATTTGAATACTGAACGTTAAATACACAAGTGTTTTTGTGTAAAAACAAAGAAAATCTGTCGCCCTTTATTCGTTTGGGGGGTTAGGGTTGTATAACCTATCTGTTTTTACTCGCAGATATGAGGCAGTGAAAGAGTATCTATTTAATTAATGGTGTTAAGTTATGAGTATTTATAATTATTATTTATTAAATATTAATGTCAATGAGCCGTATAAGCGAATGTTGAAAAAACGAAATAAAGAAATGGATGATCAACGTAAATATGATTTATTAAAAAGAGTTCAAGAGCGTCAATTTCAACGTAATGTAATCAATACTAAATAAGATTGATGATAAAAACGTACTGTTAATGCGTTTTTATCATGACTCTTCCTTGATCCGACATTCACGGGATCATGTTTAAGGCTAGGGCTTCCCTAGC
>CAMRCV010000083.1 GCA_947041065.1 uncultured Mycoplasma sp. | reverse complement strand
TTTGTTACCTATTTTTGTTATGGTGCTAGGAATAGTTATTGAATTAATGTTTTCATTGACAGCAAAAGCTTCATTTTCAATTGATGTATATCCTTCAAGGTCGATTATCTCTAAATTTGTTTTATTTCACCAAATACCTCCAAAAGAAAAGTTTTTGTTTACAATAACTTTTGTTAATTCTCCTTCTAAAATAGGAGGTAATTCTTTTTTAAATCCAGTGATTAATTTATTGAAGATAACTTTTTTGGTATCTTTAAAAATAATATCATCTTCAATGTAGTTTGAAACAGATACTCTTAAACTTATTTCTCCAGAAATGTTTTTTGCATTATAAACTGTAAAAAAATATTTGCTGTTTCCGTCTTCGTCGCTCGGATTTATTTCCAAATATTTTTCAATATTTTCATTAGTTAATTCTGAAGGAAGTAAGTCTAAAGAAGGAGTTACCTTTATGTTATATTTTGAAGTCTTTTTTTCAATAATTATTTTTGGTATATCAGGTATTATATTTTTAACATCCTCCTCTTTTTCATTTGTAATTAAAGGGGGCGTTTGGTTAATGGTTCTGAAACCGGTAATTAATTTGTTAAAAATTTCAAAATCATGTTTTAGCTCTCCATCTCTGAAAATTTGAGAAACAATTATTCTTACATTTATTTCTCCCGATTCATTTTTAGGGTTATAAACTAAAAAATCATACTTCGCATCTATGACATGATTTTCTCCATAAACACTTAGATAATTAACTATATTTTCATTGGTTAAATTAACAGGCAAAATATCTATAGAGGGGTTAACTTTTATAATATATTTAGAATTTTTGACAATTTTTTCTGAATAATTTTCCGAAGATATAACTCTTCCATTGATAAATAAAAAACCTTTATTAGTGGTTAAAAGAAAATTTTCTTCATTCATTTTAACCGTAAAAAATTCTATGTTTTTTATTGAAACTCCTTCAAATAATTTGCTTAGTGATTCAACTTTACTTTCCACTGATTTAGATGAATTATATTGATTATAAGCTTTTAAAAAAGTTTCTTTTGTTATATGTAATTTGGGAGTAATTTTCAGTTTTTCAATTTGTTGATTTTCGTTTATTTCATTAGGTTTATTTGTACAAGACAAAAGTGTTGTAGCAGGAATTGCAATCAAAGATAGCATACCTATTGTTGATAGTATTTTTTTCATAGTTAATTCAGTTCTTTTTATTTTCAAGTATTTAATTAATTTTAAAATTAATTTAAATAATTACAAAATCAATTATAACATTAATTGAAAAATGAAATTATTTTTTATAAGGTTTTAATTTTATTCTAATTAAAAAATTAAAAATGAAAGGTATTATTAGTGACAAACAAGAGAATAAGACTATATGTTTAACGCCTTTATATTTTTTGGAAATTGCAAATGATTTAAAAATAAATAATACTGAAGAAATAAGTGCAATTAATCAAAAAACTCCAATTGCAATTTGCATTAATAAATTAGAGATTTCAGCAGATGATACTTGAACTAACAAAAGAGTTGTTAGTGTAGTTGTTAATATTCAGTTTAATAAGTTATAAGAACCAGAAATTCTATTGTAAATTAAATATTTTTGTAAAGTTGATTTATTTTTAAGCATATCTAAAATTATATAATATATCTTCTACCTTATTTAAATATTTTTGAAATTTAATATTATCTTTTATGTTGATATAATTATATTTGTCCCTCTTTAAAAAAGTGGGTGTAATTACGGATATTTTAAAATGGAGAATTGTGTGAGTCCGGTTGAAACAATTAGTCTCGAAAACTAACGATGCGTTAAAACATCCGAGGGTTCAAATCCCTCATTCTCCTCCAATTGTAAATCGCCATTATATTAATAAAACACTTAACAATAAGTGTTTTATTTTTAATTATGATTAAATGTTTTTATTTTATTAATTCAATAAATATTAAATGATCCTAGAATTATGAAAGCTGTAAATAATAGTCCTGAAATGGTTCAAGTAGTTTTTGAAACTATGTTTAAATTGAAGTTATTATTAATATCAATTAAATTTGTTCCTAAAGTTTTGAAGCCACTTAAAGTGATACTGATCGGGTTACTTATGTTGTTTTCAACATTACCTCTTTTATCAAAATAATTCCCCATACTAACTTGAAAACTGATTTCCCCTAATTCTTCATCAATATTTCATGAGCATTTTTGAAATTCAAAATAAAAATTTTGTGGCATTTCACTATTAATTTTCGATTTTAAAAAACTTATAATTTGATCGTCACTATAATCTTTAGGACTAAGAGAACTCACATTTTTTAAAAAGAATTTTTGTGAAGGTAAAATATTTGGCAATATGGTTTTCCAATCATTTACTTCCTTATTATCCCAACCTACAATTTTTGCAATTTCAGGAGTTAGTATTTCTTTATTTTTATATTTATTCAGCAAATCATCACTAAAAATCTCTCTAACAACACTTTGAGTTGTTGGATTACTAATTTTTGTTTGAATATTATTCAATTGTAAGCCAACAACTGTTGCTCCCAAGATTCCTAACGATAATGTTGAGAATAAAATGTTTTTAACATTTTTGTTCATAAATTATCCTTTAATTAAATATTTTAAATTATTTAATTCATATAAATTATAACTCCATTATTGACAAGAATATAGAAAATATTTTTCATAATTTATTTTGAACAAAAAGACAATTTATACTTTTTCAAATATGTTATAATTCTTTTAATATGTTGACAGTTTTTAAATTAGTAAATAAATACTTTTGAAAAGGTGCCATAGGTCCTTTGTTTGCATTTATATTACCTTTGATAATGTTACTTTTTTTAGGTTCTACTTTAGGTAGTGAATTCTTTTTCCCAGGTGGAGTAGCTATAAGTATACTAACTATCGGATTAGTGTTTATGCCACAAAGTATTTTTGAATTTAAAAATTCATCTCTATTAAAAAGAATTGGTACAACGCCAATTAACCCTTCAAAATTTTTAATAGTTATTATATTGTTTAACTTTTTAATAATGTTAATTTCAATTTTGTTAGTCTTTTTATTTTCTTTTTTAATTTTTAAAGACAATTTGTTTGAATCTAAATTGATTCCTAACCCCAAACCTGGCACACCTATTGTAGGAGTTGGTTGATTAGAAATGCTTAAAAGTGTGGATTGACCATCGTTTTTATATTCTACATTTTTAGCCATTTTTCTTACTATGATCGTTGGTGTTCTTTTGGCTTCTATCGCAACTTCAACTCTTTTTATTCAAGGTGTAGGAATCACTTTGATGATGATAACATTTTTTGTAGCTCCTGCAGTTTTACCAGTTGGAATGATCGCAAGTGTTGATGCTATTAAATATTCTGGTTATTTTTTACCTTTTAAATATCCAATTTCACTAATGATTGAAAGTTTCAGTAGTTTTGATCCTATTTCACCTGATCAAAGTTATATGATGAATATAAATAATTCGAATATTTGAGACATTAATACAGATTATGTAATTTACAATACCATGGGAGGTATTAGCGGAGGAGCGGATGGAAATCTTGTTATTTTTGAAAAATATGACAAGATATTAAATCATGTGATGCCTTACTTCTTTATTATTTTATTTGGTTATTTTGCAATTGGGAAATTTTCTTGAAGTACAAGGTCATCTAAAAAAATGAATTGAAGAATCATTACATCTTTT
>CAMRCV010000082.1 GCA_947041065.1 uncultured Mycoplasma sp. | reverse complement strand
CTACACTATAGCCTACACTCTTTCCCTACACGACGCTCTTCCGATCTAAATCAGGGTTAGCATTAGATATTTGAGTTTGTCTTAAGTTTAAAGCATTTTTCTTGTCAACAAAAGCTTTTCTATTGGCAAGTTCTTTTGCAAATTTTTCATCATCAAAACCAATAAATCTATCTCCTGCATTAGGAGTATAATTTAAACCAGTAACAATAACTGGCGTCCCTGGTAAAGCTTTTTCAAGATCTTCTCCCATTGTTGAAGTAATGTTTTTGATTCTTCCATAATGAGAACCAGCAACAATAAAATCTCTTTTTAACAAAGTTCCATTATCAATTATCAATGTCGCAATAGTTCCTTGACCAATATCAATATGTGATTCAATAACTGTTCCCATTGCTGAACGATTTCTATTAGCTTTTAATTCCAAAAGTTCTGCTTGAAGTAAAATAATATCAAACAACTGGTCAATACCATTTCCTGTTAATCCAGATCCATAAACAAAAGGAATGTTTCCGCCTCATTCTTCACAAAGAACATCGTGTTTTGAAAGGTCGCCCTTTACTTTTTCAATATCAATTCCTTGTTTATCCATCTTATTAACAAATACTATTAAAGGTACACTTGCAAATTTAGCATGGTCAATAGCTTCAATCGTTTGAGGTTTAACACCATCATCAGCAGCAACAACTAAAACAACAATATCTGTTACTTTAGCTCCTCTAGCTCTCATGGCTGTAAAAGCCTCGTGTCCTGGTGTATCTAAAAAGGTAATAAATTCTTTTTTATGAAGTACTTGATAAGCGCCAGTGTGTTGAGTAATACCACCACTTTCTCCAAGGGCAATATTTGAATTTCTAATTTTATCAATTAAAGTTGTTTTACCATGATCAACATGACCCATAATAGTAATTATTGGAGGTCTTTTTTCTAATTCTTCTGTAGGGTCATTAACTTTAAGGTGATCCATAAAGTTAGTTTCATTAGACTCTTCTTCTTTTTGGAAATCATATTCATATTCAAAACAAATTTCAGCAATTTCTTCTTCAGATAAAGTTGAATTTAAGTTATATAATTTTCCCTTTTTAAAAAGGTTAATTAATATTTCATTTGGTTTAATTTTAATGTTATTCGAAAATTCATTAACAGACATAGGACCAGTGAAAATAAAGACTCCGTCTTTCAATTCTGTTTTGACATTAGTCAGTTGTTTTTTTATTTGAAGATCATTAGTTCTTCTGTCTTCAACTTTATTTTTAACTTTGTCAGTATTCTTGTTATTCTTAGTTTTTATTTTCTTCATATTTTTTGGCCTCTTGTTTCAACTTATCGTATACATCTTTCGAAATATTTGTTTTAAATGCTCTATTAAGCATCTTTCTTTCAAGTGCCTGCATAATTAATTTAAATTCATCGGTAATGTAAGCTCCGCGACCTTGCGCGTGTTGTTCCTTGTCTAAAAAAACATTGTCTTCTTTATCTTTAACAATACGGACCAACTGATTCACATCAATAATTTTATTAGTTACAATACATTTCCTTAAAATTTCTTTTTTACTCATTGTTCTCTTCATCAAAGTCTGAGAAATCATAATCATCAAAATTAATATCAGATGCTAAATCTGAGTCAAATTGAAATGATTTTTCAATATCATTGATATCTCTTTTTGAAGGATTCTTAGAAGAGTTTGCATCTTGAATAGAACTATTCATATTACTAAAATTAATATTGGTTTTTTTATCATCTTTATTATTATCATTTTGATAATCAAAATAACTTGGTTTAAAGTCTCCAAAGGCAAATTCTCCAGAAGCGAATTCATTAATTTCTGTTTTATATTCCGCTAGTTCTTTATCAAATTCATCCATATTTAAATTAGGAGCACTATATCTATTTCCGCCATTATTTTGGAAATTGTTATTGTTAGGTCTTGAGTTTCTTCTATTATCAAATTGAAATGATCTTGGACCATCGTGTGATTCAATTTGTTCTACTTGCTCAGGAGTAACGTTTCCATTTCACAATATTTCAATATTTCTTTCGTTCGCATCTGCAATAGAAATAATATCAATATTTGTTTTAGTTAATTCAACAGTTAATTTAACATTGATTCCTTGTTTACCAATCGCTATTGTGTTGTGTTTGTTAGGAACAATTATTAAATAATCTTTTCCATTAGGTTTTAGATTAATTGAAATAACTTTTGCAGGAGACATTGCATTTGAAATAAATTGATTTAAGTCGTCAGAATATTGAATAACATCAATTTTTTCTCCACCAATTTTTTCAGAAACGGCATTAATTCTTTGTCCACCCTGTCCAATTATTGAACCTATGATATCCATATCACCTTCAAATTCAGGATTTTTTCTAAAAGCAATTTTAGCTCTAATTCCTGGGATTCTACTAATAGCGACTATTTGTATATTTCCATTTTCTATTTCAGGAATTTCAACTTTTAAAACTTCTTTTATTCTACTTGATGAAGAGTTAGAAACTAACACTTGGTAATCTCTAGAGTTTTCGTATACTTCTTCTATAAAAACTTTATGATAATCAGAATTAGATAAATTAATACTCATATTTCTAAACTTCATAGGCATCAAACAATGTGTTCCATCTTCCAAAACAAAAGTTGCTGTTTTACCATTCTCTTCTTCTAGTTTAGCATCAACTTGTTCTCCAATAAGTGGAAAGTATTTATTATATATTTTTGATTTCTCTAAATTTAAAATTTCTAATTTGAATGATTGTTCTATCTTACTAAATGTAGTTCTAGAAAAATCATCAAACTTGATTTCTGAAGGAATAGCGTCGCCCACTCTTACAGTTGGATCTAACAATAAAGCTTCAGCAAGTTTAATATCAATTAAATTTGATTCTTTTTCATAATTTTCGCTATCTGCAATAACTATTTTAGATTGATTTATTAAAACCAATCTATTTTCCTCTTCATTAATTGAAAGGGTTAATTTAGCATCAGGATCTAATTGAGAATGTACAATTCTATCGATTGCATTTAATAAAAATTGAACAATATCATTTATATCCATTTCTTTTGATTGAGATATAAACTTAATTAATTCTAGTGGGTTTGTTTGATTTTTCATTTATTTTATTTCCTTTTTTCTTTTTATAGATTGTTTAAATTGTTTGATGTTAGAGTTTTGAAATTCTATTTTTCTAAAGCAACCTTTCATATTAATTCTCAATATTATGAAGTCTTTATTGACTTCGATAAGTTCTCCTTCGAATAAAAGACTTTCTAGTTGCTCTTTAATTAAAACTATTTGAATATACTTTTCAATATAGTTTTCAAGATCCGAAAAGTCAATATCTTTTTCAGCACCTGATGAATAAATGTTTAAGTAATATTCTTTATCACTTGTATCTATTTCATCAATAATATTGGAAATAATTCTGCTTTTTTGTTGAATTTCATCCATAGTGGGACAATCGATTTCAATATCTAGAAAGAGAAGATTATCTCTTTTAGAAAATTTACATTCTAAAAGTGGAAAATCTAGTTTTTTCTTTAATTTTTCAATCAAAAGTACCCCTTATTGTTGGCTGGCTATAATTTAATAAAAAAATTGCTTTAGCAACTCATATATATTATTTTAAATAATTAATTAGCATATTTATTATAACTTATAATTTTAATTTATTTTAAATATTGTAATTGATAAAAATATAATTAACAAAATTTAACAAGCTTTTAAAAATGCAGTAAATAAAGGGTGTG
>CAMRCV010000081.1 GCA_947041065.1 uncultured Mycoplasma sp. | reverse complement strand
GAACACTAATATAGAAAAATTTAAATTCAATCAAGATTTAATTTATAAAAAAATCAATTCTTGCAAACAGACATATTTCCGCGATCGCCCTTTTGATAAAGCGTATGTTGAAAATCTTTTTAATACGTTGAATACGGAAGATAAAAGTACATATTCAGAAATAATAAGTGATAAATATTTTAATCAATATTTAAACAACGTTTTATCAAAGTTAGTTTTGAATAATGAACTTTTGAGAATTAAAAAAGGGTTATATTCTTTTTCTAGTAAATTAATTGATTTTAAGATGAGTTTAGAAAAAAAATTATCAAAACTATTAATTAAAGATATTATTTCAGAAAATAAATTACTTAATTCTGAAGCAGTTATCTTGGAGAAAAATATTTTTGTTCCTGAATATTTAGTTAAGAAAAATCTTGATGATAATGAAAAAGAAATTTTTTTTAAGAAATTCAATCAATATAAAATTATCAAAACTCCATCTAATGTTAAATATATAGAACTTTATTCGTTGGCTAAATTTTACAATAGTAAAAATAACAATAAGAAAGAGTATATTAAAGATTCTTGTTCTTTCTTGCTAAATAACTTAAATGAATTTAAAGATAAAAACACATTTCTTTTAGATGATTTACTAAAACATAGTAAGAAAAATAAACGTGATTTTAATTTTACACATGTTTCAGATTTTGTTAAAAATTTAAAAAAGGAAATCAAGCTAAGTGGAAAGTAATTCAGAGTTTGCAAACTTATTATTAAAATATCCTTTTTTAAGTCAAGAATTAATTGAAAAAGATATTTATCTTTCTGAAATAATTAAAGATCTTGTAATTATTTTTGATCAAAAAGAATGAAAAAATAATTATTTTTTATGCGGCGGAACATCTTTATCAAAGTGTTTTAAAGTTACTAATCGACTCTCTGAAGATATAGATATATCTATATTTGGCTTAACTAAATCTAAAAGAAAAAGGATTATAAAAGAAATTTCTACAATTATTGATGAAATTGAAAACAAAAATATAATAAAGGTGAACTATAGAGATAAACTCTGATCACAAAGAAGATGGTTTTTACATTGTAAATTTAATTATAAAAAGATAGAATTTTCTTTTGACGTGAAATCAATACAAGTTCCGCTAGAAGATAAACATGTTTCCAAAAAACATGTTTATGACATAGTACAAAAACTTTCCAAGAATCAAGTTTTAGAAATTCTTCCCTCTATCCCTGTTGTTGATATAGAATTCATTGTTGCCGAGAAATTATTGGTGTTTCACAAAAGATTCATTAATGATTCATCAAAAATTATTGATGAATCAAAAATTATAGAAAACTATGATGTTAATCGTTTATTTAGGCATGTATATGATGTATTTATGATTTTTGATAAAAAATTAATCTCGAAAACAAAAGAAAATTTTTTGTTAATAAATAAGTGATTTATAGAAATATCTAATTTTGAAGTTGGGTTCGATACTCCTTTAAACAAGATAAACCTTTTTCAAAAAGGTTTTCTTGATCATAATAAAACAATTTTAAAAACAATTTTAAAAAAAGAGTGCTATGAAAAAATAAATATAAAAGAACTAATTTTATTTTATCAAAACATAGGAGAAGAATTTAATGACTTAAAGTAGCATGTATTAGTATTTTATTAAATAGTACATTCTTTTTAAATCAACTTAATCAATTTCAAAGCCAGTTAACCCCAGCGGATTTGTACAACCATCATATTCTTCGTAAACATCAATTGCTTTTTGGTAAAAAGATTTTAATTCAGCAAATAAACCATATAATAAATTAAATAAATGGTCTAACAAAGAGAAAAAATCGTCTATACTCCCTTGATCTAAAGTTCCTATTTCTGTTTGATGCTTATAATGATTTGCAAATTTCAATATTTTATCTAGGGTTGCTGAATCTTTTTCAGTTATTTTCTCTTTGAATTCTTCAATATTTTTAAAAGAATCAAATTTTTGTTTTAAATATAATCTGTCTTTTTCTCCTCTTGTGTTAGTTAAAGAATAAGCAATAAAGCAAATTTCCTCTAATTTTAAATATATAAAAGAAACCCCTTGTTTCAATATGTAGTTTAACTCACTATTTATTTTTAAGAATTTTTCAGAATAATCAGGTCCTTGCAGGCTATAAAAAAGACTTCTACCTTCAGCAGATTGAGGAGAAAAAATACCACTTCCAATATCACTCATTCTTTGTGACTCTAATTGTTTGTTGAATTGATCTTTTTCAAGTTTTAACTCTATTTCATAGTTGTCTATTTTTATCTTTAGTTTTTTTAAAAACTTTTCTTTAAAATAACTGTATTCAGTATTCCAGTTATTTATATAAGAATTTTTACGACTAAGTTTAATGCCGATATGGCTTAGAAAAAACATAACATCTTTTTTATCATAGTTGTTTCAAATATCTGCTTTATCCAAAAAATTAAAAGCAGACTTAGATTCATTCCAATTATTAATATCTTCATTTTTTAAATAATCATTTTCCAATAACAACTTATTTTGCTTCAATGCAGTTAAATATTCATCATTTTTAAAAATTTCTTGCAAATATATTGTTGCTTTGGCTTTTTTCTTTTCGCTATACATATTGAATATAATTTTAACATAAAAAAATTATCTAAAAAATAGATAGATAAATAATATGTTTCCTATGATTACTTGTGTTTTAAAAGAGGTTATTAATTAAAACCCAATTTCATCTTCAAGTTCCTTAACTGTTTTAACTTTTTCATCTCTTATAGATTTAACTTCTTTATCTTCGTTTGAAGTTTTAGAATATGAATTTCTAATATTTTGTAATTTTTGTCATCTATCAAGGTCATTTTCATCAAGGTCATTTTCATCAAGGTCATTTTCATCAAGGTCATTTTTATTAGGAGTTCCTTTTTTTAATGAGTCCTCATATTGAGTATTTGCAATATTTACTCATGTAGCAATCCTAAAAGTCATAAATCTGATAATGAAGTATAGTATTACTAGAGAAATAACGAATCCAATTATTGATAGAAAAATTCAAAGTGCGATCATTGAGACCTCTTTTCTGTGCTATACAAATATACCATATATATTTTAGAAGAAGGTAGATTATTTAATTCAAGAAATACATCTATTTGTTAAGTTTTCAATCCTTCAAAGAGCTTTCTTATCTGCAAATGACATATTACTTAGTTTGTTATTAAGTTTGCTTGTAATGATGGTTAAATTAGGTAATGTGTGTAGGTTCTTGTTGCGTTTGCACAAAAAAAACACTCAATTCAAGTGTTTTCAAAAAACATCGCATTAATAAATTAACTTGTATTTTTTAGATATATTTATTATATTATGTTTTTAATATAAGTTGTTAAAAAGATTTTTAGTTTTTTGTATAAAGTACTGATGTTTGAAAGGTTGTTTTAGTTATATGGTTATTTATAAAGAATCAATGAAAGTGTATAACTGTGAAGATAAAGTTTTTCTAGTTTTACATATAACTGAAATGGCTAAAAAATGTTATGAAAGCTTTAATAAATTTCGTAGATTACCCCAAAATCTATTTGAAGATATAAGTGATGTGAGTAATGTAGAAGAAGAATATATTTCAGAATGAATTTCAAATTTCAAATTTAGTATCAAGTTATCTTTAGAAGATTATATTCCGAAAAACATTGACAAAATATTAATAACTAGAAAAAACAGCAGTGTCGAACATCGGGCAAGTGTTTTAAAATGATCATCTCTAGAAGATAAACCTGTTGAAGTTAATATGAGAACTCAAATATATC
>CAMRCV010000080.1 GCA_947041065.1 uncultured Mycoplasma sp. | reverse complement strand
ATGAATATATAAAGGATGTTTCTATGGAAATAAGTGGCGCAGACAAGGCAAAAACAATTGTTTATTATAACAGACCATTTAGTGAACTTTGTAATGAAATAATGCCTTTTTTAGAAGTTGATGATAGAACTGCAAGAGGAATTATTATAGATACTTTAAAAAATCAAAGAATTTCAGAAAAATACTTATTATGACATTCTAGAAGGTAGAATATATTTTCGTTTATACTAAATTTTATGATGATATAATTTCGTTTAATATTAAATTTAAGGAATGTTAGTTATGGATTCAGAGAACAAAATACATGCCAAGTTATATAGTGATTACAATCAGAATATTCTAGTTCTTTATTTATCAGAAGTAGCGAAATATTGTTATGAAAAACATCTTATAAAAAAAAGTGATCAAAGCGAAACGCTATCTAAACAAATATGAAGTGCAAGCTCTTGGCAGGAAACTTATTTAAATTCATGATTTCTAAGTTTCAAAAAGACTATTGAATATAATGTTTCAAAACTCATAATTGATGATGTTGATAAATTATTAATAATAAAAAAATATCAGAAACCATCTTCAAGCGTTGAGTCCAAAAATTATTTAAAAATATATGGAATGATTTATTCTTATATTAAAGAAGTTTGTTTGCAAACAATGGGAAGTGATGATCATATAAAACCATTAGATTATCCAAGTAAAAAAGAACTAGAAATATTATTAGAAGATTTGAGAAATGATTGAAATATTAGTGAAAAAACAACACTTGAAATTAAGGTAGATACTTGAGACAATCAAAAACCTAAAAAATAGTTTCTTTTATTTTGCAGAATTTAGTCTCCTTAAAATGTTTTTCAATTGAAGGATTAATTTTATTGTGATAAAAAATAGTTATTGCTTTTCGTTTGTTAATAATTTCTTTTGCAAAATTAACTATCTCTTCATCGGAATCACCAAATGAAAAACCCAAAAATATTATTTCTGAAATTTCATTTGATTTTAAAATAGTTTTCAATACTTGTTTTTTGGGGTCAAACTTCCTATTGATTCCTCAATTTCTAGTAATTCTATTTTTATTTATTAATTTATTTTTATCATGACCTAGAACCATTTGTATTTCTTTTGATTTGTAAGCATGCAACATAACAGTTTTGTCTTTTCAAGAATTTATATTTGCATAATCCTTGCGATCAGAATTGGATTCAAAATAAAAATTATTAAACCCATAAATATTTGTTGTATTTGTATAATTGAATGAAATGATTGTTTCAATATTATTTGAAGCAATGAATTCTTTAAGGCTTTCATTTAAAGTTACATCTTTTGTTTTTTGGATTTTGAATCACTCTTGAAACAATAAACATATTTTTTTAATAAAAGCAAAACCTTTAATATTTTTTGTTTCAACTATATGTTTGCAATAATCTTCAAAACGACTCCACAATTCAGTTTCTTCGGAAAACTTTTTATATTCATCATTATCAAAATAATCCTTGTAACTTTTTATATTATCTTGAAAAGTTTTAGAGTTAACAAAATCATGAAATGTAATATTTATTCCATGAAGAATATCAAATCCATTACCAATAAACATTATTTTTTTCATATGAAAAATAATATATTAATTATTCATTTATATATATAATTACTTTATTTAATTCCTAAAATTTGTTAGTTTGTCTAGACTATCTATTAAGTTGTATCAGGGCATTCACTTATTTTATTGTTTAAGTCAAAATTTGTTTGTTTAAAATAGTTGGTTCTCTTTTTTATTAAAAATTACTAATTTCTTTTTTAATAATGTTTCATAATGCCTTTATTTAAAGATTAGTTATGATACACATTAAGTCTTTCGTGGCAAAAAAACTTCTGAAGTTTTGACAAACTTTAAAAATGGAGAATCAGACAATTTATTTATTAATAATATTAATATTAATATACTATTTTTTGCATGTTATAATGTTCTATAAATACAAATATTTGGAGTATAAAATGATTAAAAATTCAAATAAAACAGATTCATTTAAAGAAAATTATAATTCAATCGAGCTTTTTGCAGGTGCTGGAGGAATGGCATTAGGGTTGGAATATTCTGGATTCAATAATAAATTATTAATTGAAAACAATAAATGAGCATCAAAAACCTTGAAGACTAATAGAAAAGAATGAAATATATTGGAGAAAGATATCCAAACTATTGATTATAGAACAATCAAAGAATCTATCAACAATTCATCAATAGATTTAATATCTGGAGGGTTTCCTTGTCAACCATTTAGTTATGCTGGCAAAAAACTAGGGATTGAAGATGTCCGCGGAACATTATTTTATGATTTTGCTAGAATAGTTTCTGAAATAAAGCCTAAATTTTTTTTAGCAGAAAATGTCAAGGGTTTGTTAACTCACGATAAAGGAAAAACTTTAGAAACTATATTGCAGGTTTTTGAGAAGGAAAACTATGTATTAACTCATAAAGTTTTAAATTCTATAAATTATGGAGTTGGGCAAAAAAGGCAAAGAATATTTATTGTTGGAATAAGAAATGATGTTTATAAAGTTGTGGGAAAGGAGTTTGAATTCCCTCAACCTTACAACTATAAATTAAATTTACGTGATGTATTGTCAGGAGTTCCTGAATCAAT
This sequence comes from uncultured Mycoplasma sp., assembly GCA_947041065.1. GTDB lineage: Bacteria > Bacillota_I > Bacilli_A > Mycoplasmatales > Metamycoplasmataceae > UBA710. Next base: position 1,171 of record CAMRCV010000080.1, on the reverse strand, counting down.
TTGTGCCAGTTACAGTAAAGAAAAAAAAGAAATATTCAAAAAAGTGAGTCCAGGAGGTTGTTGAAAAGACCTCCCTGAAAAAATTGCTAAAGAATATATGAAGAAATCTTATTATAGTGGAGGCGGAAAAACAGGTATAGCAAGAAGACTTTCTTGGGACGAACCTGGATTAACTGTTTTGTGCAGCCCTATGCAAAAGCAAACTGATAGATGTCACCCAGATGAAATAAGACCATTTAGCGTTAGAGAAAATGCAAGAATTCAATCCTTTCCTGATGAATGAATATTTGAAGGTTCAATGAATGAACAATATAAGCAAATAGGTAATGCTGTTCCTGTAAATCTAGTAAAAGAAGTAGGATTAAAAATAGTTGAATATATAAAGGAATATAATGAAAAAGTATAATTTAAACTTTATAAGTGATAAAGATTTGTATCATCGTGTTAAAAAAGTTATTAATGAATATAAGTTGGAAATGGATCTTCAAAAATTTAATTCTAATTTAATTGATCCTATTAAATTAACCTTTGATTCAAAAGTTTACAAAATGTCAAACTTAGAGATCGTTGATGTTGAAGTAGCCAGACAAAAGGACAAAACAGTTTCAAATAGTATTGGTTATTTTCATCAAAATATGTTCAAACATATTATAAATACAGAAACAAAATCTTCTGATTGAACAGTTCCTAAAAAAGGATTTGATATTATAAATCAGAAAGAAAAAATTTTTGTAGAGATGAAAAATAAACACAATACCATGAATTCATCTTCTTCTCAAAAAACATATAATAAAATGCAAGATAAACTTTCTGAAGACAATCAAAATAGGTGTTATTTAGTAGAAGTTATTTCTAAAAATAGTCAGAATATAGTATGAAAAATAAAGGTTGATGGAAAAGATGAATCAAATGAAAATATCAGAAGAATTTCCATTGATAAATTTTATGAAATTGTAACAGGAGAAAAAGAATCATTCAAACAATTGGTTGAAACTATACCGATTGTTATGGATGACATATTAAAAGATGATCCGAGCAAGATAACAAAGAATAATGTTTATTCTGAATTGTTAGAAAAAGATGAAAATATTATTAAAAGCTTACATTTTATTATCTTTTGAAAAATATGAAGGTTTCAAAAGATTAAAATTTAAAACAAAGGATAGTTTTT
>CAMRCV010000079.1 GCA_947041065.1 uncultured Mycoplasma sp. | reverse complement strand
ATGAAAATTTAATTTAATTATATTGAAAAGAATTGTTGATTAAGAGTTATTATTTAAATTAAATATTGCTAAGTGCAATTATAAGAAAGAAAAGATGAAAAAAAATATTTTTGATGCAATAGTTGTTGGTGGTGGACACGCGGGAGTTGAAGCTGCATTTGCTTTGGCAAAACAAAATTTTAATATCGCCTTGATTACATTAGATGAAAATAAATTAGCTTCTATGCCATGCAATCCTTCCATAGGTGGTCCTGCTAAAGGCATTATTACAAAAGAAATAGACGCTCTTGGGGGAATGCAAGGGTATTTCGCTGATTTAGCAATGATTCAAGTAAAAATGTTAAATCTTTCAAAAGGTCCTGCAGTAAGAGCTATTAGAGCTCAAATTGATAAAGATAAATATTCTCAAATAATTCATGAATCTGTTAAAAAAAATAAGTACATTAATTTGATTACAGGAATGGTTGATACATTAATAATTAATGAAAATAAAATAACCGGAATTGTTTTAAATTCAGGAGAAGAAATAATGTCTAATTTGGTAATCATCACAACAGGGACATATATGGATTCAAGAGTCTTGCGTGGAAGTGATGTTATTATCTCGGGGCCAGATGGAGACTCTACTTCTTCTAGTCTTTCAGAAAATTTAAAAGACTTAGGATTTAATTTGATGAGATTAAAAACAGGAACTCCAGCCAGAATCTTTGCTGATTCAATTGATTTTTCTGAAGTAGAAGAAGAAATATTAGAAGAAGAAAATTTGACTTTTTCTTCTAGATCAAAAGTAATAATAAAATCTCAAATACATTGTTTTTTGACTTATACAAATGAAGATACACACAAAATTATTCTGGATAATCTTGATAAGTCAAGTATGTATTCTGGGTTAATTAATGGTGTCGGTCCTAGATATTGTCCTTCAATCGAAGATAAGGTTGTGCGTTTTAAAGATAAATTAAGACATCAAATATTTTTTGAACCAGAAACTGCAAAAGGAGATATATATTATATAAATGGTCTTTCTACTTCTATGCCAATTGATGTTCAAAAACAATTTATTAATACAATCCCAGGATTAAAAAATGCCAACATTTCTAAATGAGGATATGCTATAGAATATGATGCAATAGATTCTTTGCAAATTACTAAATCACTTGAATCTAAAATAATTGAAAACTTATTTTTTGCAGGACAAATAAATGGCACAAGCGGATATGAAGAAGCTGCAGCTCAAGGGTTGATTGCTGGAATAAATGCTGCCCAAAAATTGAAAAACCATGAGCCTCTGAATCTTTTGAGAAGTGATTCATATATTGGTGTTATGATTGATGACTTAACAATCAAAGGAACTAAAGAACCTTATAGAATGTTGACATCAAGAGCAGAATATAGATTGTTATTAAGGAACGATAATGCTGATGTGCGTTTAGCTAAATATGCACTAGAAACAAATATGATTGACGAAAAAACTTTCAATGAAATAAAAGATAAATATTTAATGATTAGCGAAAAAATAGAAGAATTAAAAAATACTTACTTATCTTCCAGCGATCCAATGGCAATTAAATTAGATATCTTGAATGGGCAATCTATTTTCAAAGTTCTTTCTAGACCTGATGTAGATATTAATTACTTCATTAAGGATTTTAAATATAAAGATAATTTAATTATTCAAATTCGTTTGGACGGATATATTAAAAAACAGAACATTGCTGCCGAAAAAATGTTGAGATTAGAATTTTTAAGAATTCCAAAAAATATTGATTATGACAAAGTGCAAAACTTAGCAACTGAAGCTAGACAAAAATTAACCAATATAAAACCTGAAACTCTAGGACAAGCATATAGAATATCTGGGATAAATCCTGCCGATATTGAAATGTTGTTATTTCACATAAACACAAAGAGCACTTAATAAAATAAATATTTTGATATAATATATATAAATATTGAAAGAGTGGAAATTTTGTGGAAATAAAACCTATTTATAATACTGGTACAATAACTTTTGTTGAAAATCCTTCTAAACTTAATGCAATTAAAATAAACTCTAACTATAAGCAAGATCCAAAGGGAGTAATACCTAATGGAATTTACAAAGTATTCAAGCATGAAAATGCAAGATTTTTGTTTGTTTTTGTTTTATGTTTTGCGATATTATTTTCACAAATAGTTATTATTTCTTTAATTTCTAATGTTTTAAAATGAGGATGATTCTGATATGTCCCAACTTCAGTTATAGCAATAGCATCATTGGCAAAATTAATATACAACTTTATTGAGTATCGAGGATTGAAAAATGCTGTTAATGTATATAGAGATGATTTAGGATCAGGACTAAAAACCACACCCCCTTTTATTTCAAATATTTATATTAAACTATATAAAAAACAAGTAACTCATAATTGAATAACTATCTCTATTTTGTTTTATGGCACTGTTTTTGTATTGATATTTTGATGATTAAAAGATGTTAATTGATGAATTTTTAATTTTGAGCAATGAATAAAAGATTTAGGTCCTGCTCCTGAAAATTTAGCCATATACATTATTTTGGGATTAATTGGAGTTATGATAGTACATATTTGATTTACAATCTTTCGTAAAAAAAGAATTATTGATATTCAATCTTTTTTTGGTAACGAAGTTATTTCACAAATAGAAATTCAAAAAACAACCAGTGATATGAACAAAGCTTATAGAAAAATTTTCTTTCTATCTATATTGACAATTTTAATTATCCCACTTATTATAAAAGTAATTATTAGTAAAGTAAGATCAAAAAAATAAAGCATTTATTTTTGCTTTAAAGTTTATTTGTAATCAATTAATTAATTTTGATTTGATTTGATTTGATTGATTCTAATATTTTATCAATTTCCAGGGCTTTCTTACCAACAACATCTAATTGAAAGTTCAGCCTTGGAACACTTCTTCCTAATTCATATTTAGAGAGCATTGTTCTAATGAATCCTTTTGACTTATTAAGTGCATCTAATGATTTGTTTTCTAACTTCTCAAAAGCCACGTATATCTTCAAATTAGAGCCATCGTTTGACAATTTAGCATCTACCACAGTTGTGTTACTAATATTAACGTTAGTAACATCATGTTGAATAATTTGAGAAATTAATAACATGTAATTAGATTCTTTTTTTCTTTTATTTATTTCGTTCAAAATGTTATGAAACTAAAACTTCATCATAAGTTTGTAGTTTATCTCCTTCTTGTAACTCATCGAATTTTTTAATATGAGTTCCAAATTCTGTACCCTTTTCAGCTTTTTTAATATTATTTTTACCATTCTGTAAAGTTTCTAATTTTCCGTCATGAACTATTTTGTCATTTCTTAAAACTCTTAGTTTAGTATTAGATTTAATAGTTCCGCTAACAACTAAACAACCAGCTATAGTTCCTACTTTTGAAAAATAGAATAATTTTTGAATAAGTGCTTCACCAGTAATAACTTCTTCATATTTTGGTTCTTGTTTAGATTTTACAATTGATTCTACATCTTCAATGATTTTATAAATTGTAGTTTCCATCTTAATAACAACTTTTTCTGAATCAGCAAATTTTTTCACACTTCCATCAACCTTAAGATTAAAGGCATATATTATAGAATTAGATGTTTGTGCAAGCAAAACATCACTTTTTGTAACATTACCAACCGAAGCTCTTACAACATTAACCACCACTTCATCATTTTTAAGGGCAGATACAGAGTGTTTTAAAGCTTCTGCTGTTCCTTGAACATCTGATTTAATAATTATGTTAAATACCTTTAAATCAGGGTTAGCATTAGATATTTGAGTTTGTCTTAAGTTTAAAGCATTTTT
>CAMRCV010000078.1 GCA_947041065.1 uncultured Mycoplasma sp. | reverse complement strand
GGATTGAATGAAATTATTGAAATGTCTGAAAAATGAGGAACTAACTATCAAGTTAAAGGAATCGTAGGAAATGTTATTTCTATGGATATGTCAGAAGTTCAATTAACTGTTTCAGATCTTGCTAAAGAAAAATTTGAAATGCAATTTGCAATTGGATCAGTGTCAAATAACTTGACTATTGATTGAGCAAATGTTACTGATTTTAAAGCAGCAATAGTGAAATTCAATGAAACTAATGATATTTTAAAAACACAACTTAATATTTATGCTAGATTAATTCTTATTGGTGGTACAGGAGTGAATTCTGATATTATCGGTGATACAAGATATATTTGAGATAAAAGAATTGTGGAAGTTTACAACAATGAAGCAGGAATAATACCTGAATTTGATACTACAGATGTTGCAGGAAGTAAATTAAGAGCTTATTCAAGAATTAACGCAAATTGAGCAGATTCTTTATCTGCTGAAGGTAATAAATCAAATGCTGTCTTTATTCAAAGTTTAGATAACGCATTCGATATGGTTTATTACAAAGACAGAGGAGTATCTTTACAAGTTAGTGTAAATGGTAAAGATGCTTGAATAGATATAGACGCTTTTGGTGTAACTCCAATAGATGCTTCAGAAACTAATAAAATGTCTTTCCGTTTAATAGTTAAAGAACAGGAATTATATGAAATGTATGGAGAAGTAATTGCGGTTACAACTCCTTCTGGAACAACAACAAACATTATTGAAAAAGACATTATTGCTAAAATAGAATTACTTGGTGTTCTTGCTAGTGATTTAATCACAGATAAATTAAAAATTTCAGGTACAACTCATGACTTTGTAATAGTTGAAAGTGATGAACTTTATACAGTTTCTGGAATGACAGTTGAAGAAGCTAAAAAATTCTTTGAAATAAAATATACTTTTGACGGAACTGATTATTTCACAATTGACAAATTTACTAAAAAGTTAAATGATTTAAGAGGTCTTGCTTTAAACAATGTAGATTTATCTAAGTTCGAAGTTAGATATGAATTTACAATGTTAGGATTAGATAAATACTATTCATTAGAAATCTTTAATGATCCAGAAGCTTCTCCAGCTAATACTATAAAACAATTGAACACATTAGAAATTATTAAGTCAATTGATGTTACTCAAGAAATTGCAAGTATTGAAAAAATTGAACTTACTGGAACTACAGAGGAATTAACTTGAGCTGGAATGGGATTAATAAATAGCATATCAGCATTTGTTAATGTAGAATACGGAACATATGTTAAAACTGATTTAGGAGTTACTTACTCTTGATCAAGCGTTAGACCAACATCAATATATACTAAAACAACACCTGAAGGTCAAGTTAACTATCCAGTTGCGATTAGATTTCTTCCAAAATTACCAACAGATAAAGTAGAAATTGGTTCAATTGCACCAGCGGCATTATCACCACTTATTCCTGTTGATACTGAATTAGGTTATTCAGTAGATACAAGTAAAATAACTACAATTATTAATATTGATACAACAGAATTAGTAAATAAATTATTATTAACTGGTTATGCTAGTTTCTTAAATGGTGGAGCAACATCAGAAGTTATTGAAAAAGCAGCACTAGAATTAGTTGATGTTACATATAGAAATGATGTAAAATTATCTTATGAAATTTCAATGAAGCCTGGTATTTGACATTCACTTGATCAACTAAAAGAATTTATGATAAGTTACGCTAATGATTTTGCAAATTCAGATTCAGGAATCATGATTTTTGATAACGGAATAATTCCTGGAATTACAATTACAGCTAAATTCGTTTCAAAAATACCTGATGCCTTCATCATAAACGCTACACCAGAAGCACAAACTCTTTTAAAAACAGATAAAATAAAAACAAATATTAATTTAAAAGAATATGTAAAAGTATTGCAAACAGTAAAAGTTATTCCTAGTGGAACTTCATCAGCTGATGTTGGAACACTATTAATTCCTGGTATGACTTCAGGAAATGTATTGTTTGGTGGAAAAACTTATCTTGAAATTCAAAATATTTTAAAAAGTTCTATTCAAATAGAGTACAAAGCACCTGGATTCCACGGAGAGGGATGAGTAACATTAGATAAAATTACAGCACTTAACTTTAACAATGATTTATTTATAAGATTTGTTGTTAAACCAGAGGCAGAAACCAATATTGAACTTTCATTAGTTGGCGAAAATGATTACAAAGAACACTTAGAAACAGGGTTTAAATTAATCGTAGCTTTACCTAAAGAAATTCAAGTTGATTCAAACGACTTGATTACATTTATTGCTGTAACAGGTAATAGTAAAAATATTCTTATTGATGATTCAAAAGTTTATGAAGATTTAATTACTAAAGATCCAATCTATGAAGGAAAAGTAAAAATTTTATATACAATCGGTGCAGTTCCTATGGCATTAGATCCAACTAAGCCGGAACAAACAGAATTCTCAAAAGACGAATTTGTTAGATTGTTATCATTAAGTAATATGGATATTACTTTGGTGCAAAAACAAATTACAGCAAGATATGCTTTAGCTGATGGCGTGAGCGAAGATGACTTCATTATTAAAGATGAAGCACCAGTTAAATTAAATGTAGAAAATCTTTTATTGTTTATTAATAAATCTGATTACTATGCATTAGCAAGTAAGATAAAAGTTTCTGGAACATCTTCTGCAATTGTTTGAGGTGAAGAGATAATTGATTTAAAAAACACTCTTTCTGAAGGGTTAATAATTCAATATTCAGTAGATCCAACAGCTCTAGCTCTTGATCCAACTGATGATCCTAAATGAACAGAGATACAACCTACAACAATTTCTCCAACTGATAAATTCTTAGCTATTAGATTAGTAACTAAAACTGGTTATGTATTTGAAGAAGAAATTAAAGTATTTGTAGTAGATACAAGTAACGTTCTTTTAATTATCGAATTACAAAAAGCTTGAATGCAAAATATTAAATTAACAGGTAATACTAGAAACATTAACATTAACACAACGAATTTTGAAAATCTTTTAGCTACTGAAGGAGTTCCAGGTAAAGAATTTATTGTTGTTCAATATTACTTTGGTGGAAGAGCACCTTCTGGTCTTGGTATAGAACCAGGTGCAGAATGATTTACAGCTGCGCAAATTAAAACTATTTTTGAAGCTCTACAAGGTTCAAAAAATAGCAAAGAATTAATTTTATTCCGTGATTCATTACAATCAAGATATTCATTAAGTGCTGAAGGTTTCAAAGATTATAGATTAAATATTGATGGCGTTAACTCTGAAGAGCAAGCACCTTCTAAACCTGAATTTTACGAATCTCTAGTTACAGCAACTATTAATGCAAGTTTTAAAGGTTATATTAATTTAGATTTAATTAACACATTTACTCCTGATGCATTTAAAGTTGTAGGTTCAGATGAGGCTCCAATACTTGAAGTAGGTAATAAAATAGGAGAAATGTTGGAATATTATAAAGATCCAGCAACATCACCATTTGACATTTACTATACTAACAAACAAAGTGATTTCTCAAATAAAGAATATAAATTATTTGGTGAAACTGGATTTATTAAAGAATTCCATCCAACTTTCAAAATCTTGTTAGATGTACATGGAGACGCTAAGCCAATTTGATTCAGAATAGAAGCAAGAGCTGGTTACCAAGTTTGAGAAGGTAATAAACTTTTACCTAGTGGAAAAACCATTAAAATAACAGATATAGTTGTTGAAAAACAAATTAGAAATCCACTAACAGAAGCTCCTGATATTAAATTTAATGCAATGGATGGAAGTTCATTCTATCAAGGTGAAGGTTCATTCTCTGTATATGTT
>CAMRCV010000077.1 GCA_947041065.1 uncultured Mycoplasma sp. | reverse complement strand
CTAATAATGGAGCTTTGAGTATCTTTGTTTCTGAGAGAAGTAAAAAAATAAAAATTGACGCTATTGAAATTCAAGCAAAGGCTGTGGAAATAGCAAAAGTAAATGTGGAGATGAACAAAAAAGATGAACAAATTTCTGTCATTAATAGTGATTTTAACATCTACGCAAAAGAATATGCCAAAAAACAAGGGACTAAATACGATTTAATTATTTGTAATCCACCATTTTATAAAGTTGAAACAAAACCTAAAAGAGATGTTACAGAAGAAATGTTGATTGCCACACATGAGTTTAAATTAAATCTTGATCAAATATTTGAAGGTAGTTCTAAAATCATTGAACAAAAGGGCGCTATTGCTTTAGTAATTCCACCTGAAAGACTGGTTGATATCTTTGTAGCTATGAGAAAATATAACTTCGAACCCAAAAGAGTTAAAATGATTTTTCCAAGAGAAACACAAAAACCAAATTTAGTTTTAGTCGAAGCTCGTTTCCAAGCAGGATGAGGGACCATTTTTGAAACTAATATCTATTTACATCCAGAAGACAAAAGCGTCCATAAATACACGGATGAAGTATTTAAAATTTACAAACCAATAAAGTTAAAAGAGGAATAAATGAAAAAACAAAAAACATGTTACATAACAACACCAATTTATTATCCATCAGGAAACCTACATCTAGGACACCTTTACTCAACAACAATTGCATGAACTTTGAGTAATTACAAGAAAAAAATGGGATATGACGTCTTATTAGGAACAGGTTCAGATGAACACGGGCAAAAAATTCAAAAAAAAGCTTTAGAAATGAATTTATCTCCTCAAGAATATGTTGATAAACAAACCCAAATCTTTATTTCATTTTGAGAACAATCAAAAATTGAATATGACTTATTTAGTCGAACAACAAATCCAGAACATAAAGCATCTATTGAAAAGGTTTTTAACTTTTTATTAGATAAAGAATTTATTTATAAAGGGAACTACAACGGTCTTTATTCTGTCAACGATGAAGAGTTTGTTTCTGAAAAAGATGCAATTAAAAAAGATGATAAATTTTATCACCCAACAAGTAATCACTTATTAGAAATTATTCAAGAAGAATCATACTTTTTCAAAATGAATTTGTTCTCAAAATGACTTATAGAATATAATGAAGAAAATCCAGATTTTGTTATTCCTAAAAAAATATGAAATGAATTGAAAAAGAATTTTATGGATAAAAATTTAGAAGACTTATCAATTACCAGAGTTTCATTTACTTGAGGAATTAAGATAAACAAAGATCCAAAACATGTTGTATATGTTTGACTAGATGCTTTGTTTAGTTATTTAACAGCTTTAAACTGAACACCAGATAATGAATCAAAAAATTATTTAAAATATTGAAAAAATGGTGATGAAATAATTCATGTTGTAGGTAAAGAAATTTCTCGTTTCCATTGTATTTATTGACCAATATTCTTAAAGGCTTTGGATATCAAAATGCCAACTCACATCTTGTCTCATGGATGATTAATAACTCCGCAAGGAAAAATGTCAAAATCAAAAGGAAATGTTATTGATCCTTTAGAATTAATTGAAAAATATGACATTGAAGTTATTAAATATTTTTTAGTTTCACAAATTAATATTTTTAATGATGGTGTATTCGATGAAAAACTCTTAATCAATACATATAACTCAGATTTAGCAAATACTATTGGAAACCTAGTTTCTAGAGTTGCTGCAATGGTTCATCAATCATTTGATTCTCCAGTTAAATATGGAACAACTGAGCAAGAAATTGATAATGATATTTTAAAAAACATTGGCAGCTCTTTTGAACAATACAAAATTTATTTTGATGAATTTCAATTTGATAAAGCTATCGGAACAGCTTTAAATATTGCCAAAGATTTAAATAAATATATTGACTTAACAACTCCGTGACTTTTAAAAGATAATTTAATTAGACTTGAAAAGGTTTTAAACACTCTTTTGAATGGTATATATGCCGTTCTTGCAATGATGGAAGTTATTATGCCAAACAACTCTAAAAAACTTCTTAAAACATTAAATATCCAGGAATTGACTTTTAAAGAAATAACTAATTTTGAAAAATTTGATAAATTAAAAATTAATGAGTACACCATTATTTTCTCTAGGCTCAAAGTTTAATAGTATAATTATTACTATATGAAAAAAGGCGCACTAAAAGCAATAAAAATCGCATTATTTGGAATTACCTTAGTTACAGTAGGAGTTGTAACTTGATTTTCAACTTCTTTAATTTTAAATAATATCAATGACGATCAAGTTATTAACAAAGATAATAAAGATACAATTTTGTTGGAAAAATCTGAAGATGTTCCCATAAAATTAGTGGAACATGAAAGTGGTGGATCTTATTTTTTTGGACATGAAGGACTACAAGCTATAAACGAAAAAATTAAGTCTGATTTACAATTTGGTCCAGAAATTGAAAATATAAAAACAATCACTATAAATAATTTATCCATATTAAACAGAGAAGTTAGTGGGCAATATAATCCTTTTACAAATGAAATGTCAATCTCTATTTCTAATTTAATTCCTCAATTTCAAAATATTCCCTTAGAAGAAAAAGTTGAGTTAATTTTTCCAACTATTTTCCATGAATATGGACACCACTTTGCCAACACATATATAACTAGCATTAGTACAAACGATATCAGAAATTCTAAAAAGCTATTTTCACAAAATGGAACAAGAAGTGTTCACAAAAATATTCCTAAAAAATTTCTTCAAGAATTTGAAGAATCACTACACTACAAAAATACAACAATAAATAATTTATTAAGTAACGATAAATCACAAATTTCTAGCAAAAAAAGTGCAAGATCATTATACGAAGAGACAAACAGTGCAAACATAAAAAATAAAAGTACAGACCATGATTACTTAAAAATAAATGATTTTCGCTTAACCACAAAAATTCCTGCCAGAAATCTTGAAAGAGAATTCTTGATAACCTCTGACAAATATGCTTACTTGTTTTCTATTGACGAATTACTTACTAGAAAACTACAACAAATATCTTATATTGATGTATTGAATGGAACATCTATCGCCAATAAAACAAGTACATTTACTGGGACAGAGTACAGAGGTAATTTTTATCCAAGCACAATCGCAACAGACATATCTAAAAATAAAAAAATAGAATTTGATGGCAATGAAACTTATAGCATAAATGATGAATTAATCCTTATGGATTATCCTTATGGGGGAATATTTATTGATAACCTTGGAAAAACTCACATTATTAAATCAACTGTAAATACTTTATGAAATGCATATTTGGATATATCTGGATATCAGTACGGTATTTCTCAAATATTTTTAAATAATACATCAAAACAAGCAACTAAAACAACTAGAACTTCTTTATCAAAAAATGATTTTTTAAATATAAAATTCACAGGTTTTTTAGATAATTCTAAGAAATATAAATCATTATTATTAAAAAATAAAAATGGATCATATATAAAACATAATTTTATAAAAAATAATTATAAATACAATTTTTTGAGTGCTAAAAGTGATATCTTGTCAAGAGAAAGAGATCTTATTAAACCACAAAATAAATTCGGCTATACAACTGATTACATTAATATATCAAAAGTTGATTTAACTTCTCCAATTAAGGCTTGAAATGACAAGAACAATAATGGTAATCTAGATGTAGGAGAAGACGAATCTTTAAATGTATCACCAAACAGACCAACATCAACTTTTAGAGAAAGTTTTGTGAAAACTTTTGAAAATGGGACAGTCCACAAAGATTCTGAAGATCGGAAGAGCGTCGTGTAGGGAAAGAGTGTAGG
>CAMRCV010000076.1 GCA_947041065.1 uncultured Mycoplasma sp. | reverse complement strand
TGAACAAGTGCGTAGCCAAGAATTTACCAAAGAAATAGATAATCGTGCAAAATTAATTGAAAAAGAAAAAGAAGCTGCACTAAATGTTGTTAAAGCTAATGCAGAAACAAAGTTACAACAATCACTTTCAGATTCAGAACAAAAAATTGAAAAATTGAAATCGCAAGTTATTGAAGCTGAAAATCTAAAATTACTTGCTATTAAAGATAAGGAATCAGAAAGTAAAGAATTAATTACAAAACTACAAGAACAACTTAAAAACAGTGAAAAAAATGCTGAGTTAGAAAAGGGTGCCGCACTAGATCTTGTTAAAGCTAATGCAGAAACAAAGTTACAACAATCACTTTCAGATTCAAAACAACAAATTGAAAAATTAAAATCGGAAGTTAGTGAAGCGGAAAATGTAAAATTACTTGCTATTAAAGATAAGGAATCAGAAAGTAAAGAATTAATTACAAAATTACAAGAAGAACTTAAAAACAATGAAAAAAATCAGAAGTTAGAAAAAGAAGCGGCATTAAATCTTGCCAAGGCTAATGCGGAAGCACAATTACAACAATCACTTTCAGATTCAAAACAAGAAATTGAAAAATTGAAATCTCAAGTTAGTGCAGCTGAAAATTTAAAATTACTTGCCATTAAAGATAAAGAATCAGAAAGCAAAGATATTATTTATCAAAAAGAAGCTGAAATCAACAATTTACAAGCAACAATTGAAAACTCAAATAATAATAAAAAACTTGAAATTACTTTATTAGAAGATAGTTATAAAATTGAGCTTAAAAATAAAGATGAACAAATTAATTTTTATAAAGACCACAAAGCAAAACTGTCTACCAAAATGGTAGGAGAATCATTAGAATCTCATTGTGAATATGAATTTAACCGCTTGAGACCGACAGGATTTCAAAGTGCAGAATTCTCTAAAGATAATGATTCAACAAGCGGCAGTAAGGGTGATTACATCTTTAGAGATTATAGTGAAAAAGGAACAGAATTCATTTCAATTATGTTTGAAATGAAAAATGAAATGGAAACTACTGCTACTAAAAAGAAAAATGAAGATTTTCTAAAAGAATTAGATAAAGATAGAAACGAAAAAAAATGTGAATATGCTATTTTAGTATCTTTATTAGAAATTGATAATGAATTATATAACACAGGAATAGTAGACATGTCTCATAAGTATGAAAAAATGTATGTAATTAGGCCGCAGTTCTTTATCCAAATAATAACTTTACTTAGAAATGGTGCTTTGCATTCAATCAAATTCAAAGAAGAATTAGCATTGATCAAAGGACAAAATATTGATATCACTAATTTTGAAGATGATATAAAAGATTTTCAAGGTAAATTTAGTCGTAATTATGATCTAGCAAGCAAAAAATTCGGTGTTGCAATCAAAGAAATAGACAAGACAATTGATAGCCTTATTAAAACAAAAGAATCGTTATTGTCATCTGAGAGTAATCTAAGATTAGCAAATAATAAAGCTCAAGATTTAAGTATTAAAAAATTAACAAAAAATAACGAGACTATGTCTCAAAAATTCAAAGAATTAGATAGTAAATAATATATATGTCAAACCACTTCATTTTTCCAACCAATCCCAAAAAATACAATTTAATTGAATCAATAAATAAAAATAACTTTGTTTATTGACACAAAAACATTAAAAAATGCAAGGTAAATGATATTGTTTACATCTATTCAGCAAAACCAAATTCAAGAATACTTTATGCTTCTAAAATTGAATCAATAGTTCCTAGTTATAATTATGCTTTTGATAAGGAATTTTATGAAGAGGGCGGAATTAATCCAAATCATAAAAAAAAAGAATTTGTTAAATTGACTAATTCTATCAAGTGTGATAATGTTGATTTTTCATATAAAACATTAACTGATAATGGATTGTTAGCTAGCGAAGGACAACAAGAGATAAGTAACAAAGAAAAGAAAAGAAAATTATTAAATTATATTAAAAACTCTTTACCAGAACAGTTATTAATTAAAGAAGATCTTGTTTATAAAAATCTTAATGAAAGAGAAAGAGAAATATTAACTAAATACAGAATTGGTCAAAGTAAGTATCGAAGCGAGTTGTTAGAGCTATATAATTACTCTTGTGCCATTTCTGAAGTTAAATCTCAAGAAATCTTAGTAGCAAGCCATATAGTTCCTTGAAGTGAATCTGGCGATTATGAAAAGACAGATAAATACAATGGATTGTTATTGGCGGCAAGTATTGATAAACTTTTCGATCAAAAGTTTATTTCTTTTGATGACGATGGATTTATGGTTGTTTCTAAAACCTTTAAGGAAAATCATTCAGATTACAAAGAAATAATGTTAAATATAGGAATATATAAATCTTATATAGACAGGACAAAATCGCTAGATTTACATCCAAAAACTCAAGAATATATGAAAAAACATTTTAAATCATTGAAGTAAAGGCTGATATTAATAACTTTATAAAAATAGTTGCACTTGTGGTAATTATTCAAAGTATATAAATAAAGTAAATTTACTAAAAGTGTCTAATTTTAGCATTAAAAACAAAAAAATAAAGTTTTTTTCTTTTTTTTATTGTAAAATAATTGTGTAAGAAAAATTGCAGAAAGTAAATCAGTTCAGTTTATTTTATATAAACATTTGTTTGGTGATAACAAGAGCCGTAAGAATTTATGAGTAACCAATAATAATTAGCTTACAATGATTCATTTTCACCTCCTTTCTTAAGAATTTAAAAATTTGTTTTTTTAAGAAAGGAATAAGTATGAAAAAATGTAAAATTAGCGATAATTCTTTATATTGATTAAATGCAGATAAAATTACTAATTATTTCGGTAAAACTGTAACTAAAAAAAGACCTTTTTTGTGCATAGGACAAAGAAACATTAATAATGAAAAATATTATTATTTTATATTAGGAACTAGTGTAGAAACAAAAGCGAGACAATTTAAGAATTTCAACAATTTCTTTGTAAAAGTTAATAAGAATATTGTAAACAATTTAGAAAAGAATACTTACTTTCAAACAAATGTAATTTATGTTATTAAAAAGGGTGATCTGGCACTTTACACACCGAGTTATATAGGCAATTTAACTTTAAAAAATGTAAAAAATGTTTCTAATAATTACAGAGAAGCTTTTGAATTAGAAATTTGCTTATTTTCTTTTTATTCCAATAGATATAGCAAATGGTTAATCGGCGCTTATCAATCAAACTTTAAAGATGTGGCTTCTGCCAATAATAAAAACAAAAAATATTTCAAAAACATCATACTTAGAAATATATCGGAATCCAAAACAATGATTAAACAAAAATGAGATAAACAAACCATTAACAGAATTTTTTCTTTTGAAAACTTATTTAAATAATTTTATATAAAATAAACACCATTTTCAAACCTTAAAAAACATATTTAAGGAAATTTTTTGACATTAATGATAAAGCATTATTTTTTTGTTCTTTTAACAAATTCAATATATTCTGATCCACCAGCAATAAAAATTATTTCAATATTTTTGGAAAATCTAGATACTGCCGTGTATAGTCAATCATAACCGACTTTCGAAGGAGATAAAACTGCAACATTTTCAATTGTTGAACCTTGAGCTTTATAGGCATTTATAACATATGAATGCTCAATTATATCCGCAATTTCATCAACTTTAAAATCTATTTCTATTATTTTTTTTCCATCTGTTTTAATAAAATATTTATTGTATTGATAATTAATTACTTTTATATCAAAAATTTCTCCAAAAAGACCTTTATAGTATTTAGGTTTTGATTGATTATCTATATTGATGAAACTTAATTCGGTTTCTATGAAAACTATCTTATCACCTATTGTAAAATTTTCT
>CAMRCV010000075.1 GCA_947041065.1 uncultured Mycoplasma sp. | reverse complement strand
AATTCATAATCAAAAGAAGCATATCCTTTAGAAGCTGATTTCATTTTATCAAAGAAATCAAAGATAATTTCTACAAGTGGTAATTCATAAATAAGTTTTCTTCTTGTTCCGTCAATATATTCCAAATCAATGTACTTACCTCTTTTGAGTTGACATAAATCCATAATAACACCAATAAATTCATCATTTACAATAATGGTTGCTCTAATATATGGTTCTTCTATTTTGCTGATATTTACTTTATCAGGAAATTCAGAAGGGTTAGCAATAATTTGCATAGTTCGATCTGTTTTATATACTTTGAATTCAACAGATGGAGCTGTGGCAATAATTTCAATACCAAATTCTCTTTCTAATCTTTCTTGTAAAATTTCCATATGTAACAACCCTAAAAATCCGATTCTAAAACCAAAGCCCAAAGCTTTTGATGTTTCTGGCTCATAAGTAATTGAAGAATCAGAAAGAGAAATCTTTCCTAAAGATTCTTTTAATAAATCATAATCTTTTCCATCAATTGGATAAAACCCAGTATAAACAACTGGATTCATTTTTTTATAACCTTTTAATGATTCTGCTGTAGGATTATTAACCAAAGTTATAGTATCTCCAACCGCAACGTCTTTTGCTTCTCTAATCGATGCAGCAATTCAACCAACTTCTCCAGAAGTTAATTTATCTGTTTTTACTTCTTGTGGTTTTTTAACCCCAAGTTCTGTTACTGTAAATTTTTTATTATTTGACTTAAAGAAAAATTCATCACCAACTTTTACTTGACCATCAAATATTCTTGTTAAAAGAACAACACCTCTAAATGGGTCAAAATAAGAATCAAAAACCAAAGCCTTTAAAGGTAGTGAATCATCACAATGCTTTGGAGCAGGAATGTTTTTGATAATTGCTTCAAAAACTCCTTCAATGTTTTGACCTGTTTTGGCTGAAATTAAAACCGCATCAGATGCCGGAATACCTATAACATCCTCAATTTCTCTTTTAATTTTTTCAGGATCAGAAGAAGGTAAATCAATTTTGTTAATAATAGGGATGATTTCTAATTCGTTATCAATTGCTAAATAAACATTTGCAAGAGTTTGTGCTTCAATCCCTTGAGTTGCATCAACAAGCAACAAAGCGCCTTCTGTGGCAGCTAAAGACCTTGAAACTTCATAAGTAAAATCAACGTGTCCAGGAGTATCTATAAGATGAAATAAATAATCTTTATAGTTTATTTGAACTGCGTTCAACTTTATTGTAATTCCTCTTTCTTTTTCTAAATCCATAGTATCAAGGTGTTGAGCTTTTAGTGAACGAGAATCTACAGTTTTTGTATATTCCAATATTCTATCTGCTAATGTACTTTTCCCATGATCTATGTGAGCTATAATTGAGAAATTTCTTATCTTTGATTTATCCATATTATGAATTATAAACAATTAAAAGTAAATGATTGTTGTTTTTAGTGTTTTAATTGATAAAATTATTTTATATATGGAAAATGAAGAAATAATCAATAAATGAAAATTAGCATTAACAGAAGATAAGCAATCAGTCAAAAAACTTTCTAAATTAAATGGATTAAGTGATAATAATCCATTTTTTTCAAGATTATTTTTTGATTCCAAAAAAATAATTGCCAGATTAGGTATTGGTTATGGAAAATTAAACAAATTAGTCATCAATCAAATTGCATTTTCTTTTAGTCAAATTCTAAAAAGAAGAGCATCGGACAAAGAACCAATAGATGTTTTAGTTTCGAGTGATGGGGCTCCGGAATTAAAGGATTTTTTAAAAAATATTTCTAATGTTTTTTTTGCTCAAAATTTAACAGTTACTGCATTTAAATCTTATGCAGGATATGATATCAAGTTCGTTTGTCGTACTATTAATAAACTAAAAATAAGTGCCGGAATATATATCGAAAGATCTATTTATAATAATAATGTTTTTAGTGTATTTTTTATTGATCATAATGGTAATTATTTTGGAGAAGATTTTATTGAGGAAATGAAAAAAGAAATTGCTAAACACGATATCTTTGAAATTGAATCACAACCTGCTAAAGTTGATTTTTTATCCAATCATAAAGTGGTTAATGATTATGTGCAAAAGTTATTATCTTTATCAAACAGAAAAGGTGATCAAAGAAAAATGAAGATAGCTATTTCTAACTATAATCATGGAGTAACTGATATTCTTCAAAAAATATTGGGTAATATGGATTTCAATTATATTATTAACAATAAAATAAATGAAGGTAATATTCATCAAAAAAAACATAGAAATGATAAAACATTTACTAAGTTTTATCGAAAAGATATTTCATTTTCTAAAGAGAATAAATGCGATATGTTAATCTGTCCTTCCAAAAACGGAACTGAATTAAATCTTTTTGTTTTTAATGGGAGACAAGTTTTTTATTTAGATGCTAACGAGATAACATTAATGTTTTTAAACTTCTTTTTAATAGAAGTGAATATATCAACTAAAAAACTCCCAAATTCATATATTGGAACTGATATATCTCCAATACAAAGCATTAAAAATTTAATTAAAAAATATGATTTAGAATTATCTGTTTCTGAAGATATAGTAGTTCATAATGATAAATTTTTATTATTTTATTGAAATCAAAATTCTCAATTTATATTTGGAGAGAATAAAATAATTGAATTTGGTTTTTATCATTTAATGATTAAGTTTTTAGAGATGATTAATTATTACAAAACACAACGCTTAACAATTCCTTCTTTGAGAAATGTTTTGGCTAAAATGTATGGTTCTTTTAAGACTCACATTATCATATTAAATTTTGAGATCAATAAAATATATTTATTGTTAGAAAAAATTAATCAATCTGAGCTTAACTTCAAGTTCCCAATAGAAAGTACTGTGATGTTCGATCACTCAAATGTTTTAAATGAAAATTTAATTGCTAAAATATTACTTAAAAACGGAACAGAGTTATTTATTAAATTTAATTACTTAAATAAAAAAATATTGATATTTATTAGACTAGAAGATACCCATAATAAAATATGAAATAAAGACGGCATAATGAGAAACACTTTTATTAAAAGTTTACATGCAACAATTAAAAAAGATTTGAAACACATCTCTTAAAAATAAATTAATTTCTATTTTTGATAATAGTAATTAATTTTATCATTAGATAATTCGAATTTTGAAGGGTTTTCAAAAATTAATGTTGCAGGATTTTTATTACACAAAGTAATTAGTTGTTTTAATTTTAAAAATTTCCTTAAATCAGTTGAATCAATCAAAGATTCAGAGATAATAATGGCGTGTGGCATTATTGATTCAATTAAGGTGATTGTAGAAGGTCCTATTGTATCTATTCTCACACCAAACTTAATACCTTTTGACTTCAAAGTAGAAGCGATCAATTCAAAATTAGGCATATCTGTTGATGCTAGGAAATTAACAACAAAAATCATTCCAGATAATTGTTCTAATTTTTCCACATTTTGTAAAATAATATAATCATTTACATCAATTAAATATTGATCCATTTTTTCAAAAGAAGCTAATGCGCTATTGAAATACTCATCTTCAATATTAGGTAAAATATTATTATTTTGGATAATCATATTAGTTCAGAAGTTTTCTGGATACTCTGGTTCAGGTTTGATGTATGTGGCAATTGTTGTCTTATTTTTATAATCTATAATATCCATTTTAGAAAACTTAATAATTTTATTTTTAATAATATTATTTAACAGTAAATAGTTTTCCTTAAATTCCTCAAATTCATTAAAGAAAATGTTTTTAGCATTGAAATAAAAAGTTTTTTTCAATTGAGTTGATTTAATAATTGAAAAATAAATTCTATTAATTATTTTCAATAAATCTTTAGAATCAAATAAATTTTTACTTTCCACAACACCGATTGCATCACAATATGTAAC
>CAMRCV010000074.1 GCA_947041065.1 uncultured Mycoplasma sp. | reverse complement strand
CCTGACCCCGCTATTATTTCTGTAATTTCTTGTGTTATTTTTGCTTGTCTTGCTTTATTATATTCTTTTTCTAGATATTCTATTATATCAGTGGCATTATCAGTGGCATTTTCCATTGCAATTCTCCGAGCTGAGACTTCTGATACCTTTGATGAAGCTATTGAAGAATAAATCAACGCTCCCAAATATAATGGTAATGCTTTTTTAATCACTGTTTTTGGATCTGGCTCAAACTCAATAGAATTATTGATTTGATTTTTCTTAGACAGTAACTCTTTTTCTCTTTTGGAAAAAGGATATATTTTTCTATCTTCTGCTTGATAAGTTAAACTATTAATGTATTTTGTATCTAATAAATGAATTGAATGAATTTTATTAGCAAATAATAAGGAAGATACTTTGTTGGTAATCAATGTTACAACATTGTAATCAGGTTCATCACCTATATGTTCAAACTTTAATAAAATGTTTTTTTCATTAAAGTTTTTTGGGATATACCTTGAACCTTTGCTGCCCAAAACAATTACATAATCATTTTCGCTAACAGTTTCTTTAAATAATTTAAAAATATTATTATTATATCCACCGCACAAACCCAAATCTGAAGTAATCACAATAAACACTCTTGGCAATGAAGGATCAAGTTTAATAATGTCATTTCAATCTTTTATTTTTGTATTTAAATTATGAAAAATATCTTCTATTCGCGTTGAATAAGAACTAACTTCTTCATAATTTTTTTTCGCTTTTCTCAATTTTGATGTTGAAACAAGTTCCATTGCTTTTGTTATTTTTCTAGTTGTATTAACAGAAGAAATACGAGACTGAACCTCTTGCAATGATGCCATATACTATTCCTGACTTTCTGTTTTTTCAGCAATAGGTTGTTCAATATCAGCTGGCATTGTTGTTTCATTAACTAAAACTTCATCTGAAACTACTCCAAGTAAAAAAGTTTTATTGAATTTGTTAATTGTTTCAATTAAACCCTCTTCTGTTGATGATGAAATTTCTTTTGATTCTTTAATAGCTAATTTCAAAGTGTTAGCTTCGGAATCTTCCTTAAAGAATTCAATTAATTCATCTTTATATTTCTTAATTTCTTCTAAAGGAATTGACTTTATTAATTTATGTTTAATAGCAAATAACACTATTGTTTGTGAAATTTGTGAAATCGGTGCATATTGTTTTTGAATCAACATTTCATAAACTTTTTTTCCGTGAGTTAAAATACTTTTTGTGGAATCATCCAAATCAGATGAAAATTGAGCAAATGATTGCATTTCATTATATTGTGATAATTCTAATTTTAAAGATGAAGTTACTTGCTTAATAGATTTGATTTGTGCAGACGACCCAACTCTAGAAACAGAAAAACCAATATCAACAGCGGGACGTTGTCCAGAATTAAATAAATTTTCTCTAGTAAAAATTTGACCATCAGTAATTGAAATAACGTTTGTAGGAATATAAGCTGAAATATCTCCAGATTGAGTTTCAATAATTGGCAAAGCAGTGATAGATCCACCACCATTTTTTTTGTTAACTCTAGCAGCTCTTTCTAATAATTGTGAATGTAAATAAAAGACATCTCCAGGATAAGCTTCACGACCCGGTGGTCTTCTTAATAATAACGATAGTGTTCTATACGCAACTGCATGTTTCGAAAGGTCATCATAAACAATTAAAACATCTTTCCCTTGTTCCATAAATTCTTCAGCCATTGTGACCGCACTATATGGGGCAATATATTGCAATGGAGCAAACTCTGAAGCTCCGGCAGATACAACTATTGAATATTCCATAGCTTTTTTCATTTCTAAACTTTTTACAATTTGAGCAACTGTAGAATTTTTTTGACCAATAGCAACATAAATACAAATAACATTTTTACCTTTTTGATTTAAAATAGTATCAATTGCAATAGCTGTTTTTCCTGTTTGACGATCACCGATAATTAATTCTCTTTGACCTTTACCGATAGGAATTAGAGAATCAATTACAATTAATCCTGTTTCAAGAGGTTGATTAACAGTTTCTCTTGTCATAACACCAGGAGCTACTCTAAAAATAGTTCTTGTTTTTTCCGTTAGTATTTCACCTTTTCCATCAATAGGTTGACCTAAAGCATTAACAACACGTCCTATTAAAGCTTCACCAACAGGAACTGAAACAACTTTTTGTGTTCTTTTAACTTGATTACCTTCAATGATGTCATCATTTTCACCCATTAGAACAACTCCAACAGATTCTTCTTCCAAGTTTAAAGCCATTCCAAAGGTTCCTGAACCGAAATCTAACAATTCACCTAATTTAACATTATCTAAACCTGAAACTAAAGCAATTCCATCTCCTATAGATAGAATTTCTCCAACTTCAGTAGTTTTTGTCAATAACAATGAATATTCTTTTATTTGTTTTTTTATAACAGCTGATATGTCGCTCGCTTTTAATCCCATTTTTTGACCCCTTTTAATGTTTTCTTCATTTCTTCTAAATCAGAAATGATAGAATTTTCAATTATTTTATTTCCAATAATTATTCTAATTCCAGATATTAGTTCTTTATCTATTAAATTATTTAAACTAATTGTGTAACCATTTTCAAGAGAAATTTTATTTTCAATTTTTTTGATTTGTGATTTCTCTAATAAATCAACTGAATAAACGATACCTTCTTGAATTTTTAATTTATCACAACAATGTTTAATAAATACTTCCATAATATTGTTGATAGATTTGATTCTTTTTTTCGAAACTAATAATTTTAAAAAATTTGCAAAATATTTATCAATACTTTTAAATGTTTCATCAATTATTTCATCCTTTTTATCACCACTCAAACTTCTAGCATTAAGAATATCAATTAGCGGTAAGTAATCAGGATTCAAGAAAGTGTCGCGAATCATTTTTGAATCTTCAAAGTATTCCTTAACTTTATTTTCTTCTTCAGCAATAGAAAATAATGCCAGGGAATATCCAATTATTATTTTTTCTTTATTCATTATTCACCCTTAATATAAGAATCCAAATATTCTTGAGCTACATCTTTGCCAACATTTTTAGAAATGATTTTTTTAGAAATAATTATGGCCATATCAATTATGTCATTATTTCTAGTTTCTTCCATTTTCAATAATTTAAAATTGATTTCAATATTAGCTTCATCAATTAATCTTTGAGCTTCTTGTTTACCTTCATCAATAAAACTTTGTTTTAATATTTCTGATTCTCTTTTGGTTTTAGAAATTATTTCTTCTGCAATAACTTTTGATTGCACTAATTCACTTTTTGCTTTTGATTGAATTTTCAAAGAGTCTTGTTTTGAATTAACAGAATCATCAATGTTTTTTTGAATAAAATCATGTCTTTTTTTCATCATTTTTTTGACAGGTCCATAAAGTAACTTAGACAAAATAATAAGCGTAACAAGAAATGCCCCAATGGTTGCGATAATAATATATATAGATGGAAATAATCCATTTACAATTTCATTAATATCACCCGGATTGGGTTTAGTTGCTTCTTTCGAAATAATTTTGTTTATCATTGTTACTATATCTTGATTCATAAATTTCCTAGTTTGTTTACGCTACCGTTCCGTTGTAAACGAAAACTAATAGTATTGAAACAACAAATGCATAAATTGCAGCTGATTCTGTAATCGCTAGTCCCATAATCAACATTTTTCTAATTTTAGCTTCAGCTTCAGGATTACGACCAACAGATTCAACAGCTTTACCAGTTGCATAACCTTGACCTAATCCCGTTCCTACTACACCTATTATCGCAACACCTGCTCCAATAGCTACTAATCCATATTGCATATTATTCATAATTTTACCTTTAACTTAAAACAAGTTCACTTGTTTTTTTACTTTCTTTTTTTTGTAATTTAGCTTCTATAGCTATTTTTTTGGCTTCTCGAACTTCTTCT
>CAMRCV010000073.1 GCA_947041065.1 uncultured Mycoplasma sp. | reverse complement strand
TTAGTGACTGGAGTTCAGACGTGTGCTCTTCCGATCTGACAAAGACTTACGAGAAAGTATGCTTTGATATATTAAAACTTGTGATTTTGAGGATGATAAATTTTCTGAATTATCTGATAAAAAAACAGTAATTTTCGAATCTTTACAAAAAGGATATTGAAAAATAAACAAAAGCTAAACCTTGAATAGAAGTTTTTTAAATGTGTTGAATAATTTCTTTTATAATGCCAATTAAGAGATTAAGTTTTTAATTTAAATAATTTAATTTAAAAACAATCTTTTTTATATATAATTAAAAAGCATTATTGTTAATGTATTAAATTTATGGAGAAGTAGCTCAGCTTGGTAGAGCACTACGTTTGGGACGTAGTGGTCGCAGGTTCGAATCCTGTCTTCTTCACCATTATTATGGGGGGGTAGCTCACCTGGCTAGAGCGCCTGCCTTGCACGCAGGAGGTAGAGGGTTCGACTCCCTTCCTCTCCACCATTATGGCGCTGTAGCTCAGCTGGTTAGAGCATCCGGTTCATACCCGGAAGGTCAAGGGTTCGACTCCCTTTGGCGCCACCAAATTTGGAATTCCATATTCGTTTTAGAAGAATGGACCTATAGCTCAGTTGGTTAGAGCACCCGGCTCATAACCGGTAGGTCGCTGGTTCGAGCCCAGCTGGGTCCACCAATTAAGGGCAATTACCCAAGTCTGGCTGAAGGGACTAGTCTTGAAAACTAGCAGGGGCTTTACCGCCCGCGGGGGTTCGAATCCCTCATTGCCCGCCATTTAAAAGTTGTACATTTAACCATATTTATGACTTTTGCCTTTCAAATCTAATAGAAATCATTTCTATTTAAATATCGCGGAGTGGAGCAGTTGGTAGCTCGTTGGGCTCATAATCCAAAGGTCACAGGTTCGAGTCCTGTCTCCGCAACCATGGTCCAGTGGTAAAGTGGTTAATACGCCTCCCTGTCACGGAGGAGATCGCGGGTTCGATCCCCGTCTGGACCGCCATTATTTGGCCCTGTAGCTCAGTCGGTAGAGCAACAGATTGAAGCTCTGTGTGTCGTTGGTTCGATTCCTACCGGGGCCACCATATCATTTATGTCCAATTAATGATTGAATTAATGCTATTCTTAATGAATAGTTTTTTTATGCAATTTTCATTTAATCCTTATTAATTATCTAAAGATAAAAATAAGAAGTTATACACATTTTGATTAGTTATACACATTTATTTGACTTTATTTCATTTTTTTTCATTCATTTATGAATGAATATTAATAATTAAATTTTTTTTTCAAAAAATGGGCTTTTTTTGGAATTAATATATAGGAGAAAAAAATATGAAAATAGAAGAAATAGAATTGATACCATTATCAAAGAAGAAAATTATCGTGAAAGAAATGTGTTTTTTATACAAAAAATTAAAACTTTTAGAAATAAATCAAAAAAATGGCGAGAAACTGATGAATGAGAATAAGATTCAGGAACAAAAAAGAGATATATTAAAATCAAAATCAATATTTGAAAGTATTTTTGATTTGTTAGATAAAAATCAACAACTAATTATTCAAAAAGAATTTTTAGATAACATCAAAGAAGATTGAAGTAATGACTATTGATCAAAATCAACATTTTATAAAAGGAAAAACGATGCCATAAACACATTCTTGTTTTATCTTTATGCTTAACATCCCTATAGTGCATAAAGAAGTGTTCCAAGACACTAGTTTAAAGTTATCTTGTTTTGAACAAATAGAATACAAACAAATAATAGAAAAGTTATGATGAAGAAACAAACAAGAAATTACCACAGTTATTGAGAAAAGTTCTGATAACGGTAAATTTAAAATAATCATTAAGAATGTACCTTTTACATATCAAAGCTTTGTTGTATCGTTAAATAATTATATAAGTCCTAATTTTTCTAACGAGTTAAGAAAAGACGTAACAATTAGTTCGGAGAATTTAAAAGGCACTCTTTTCAAAGATGTCTCAACTATTGCAATCGCAATAAATGCAAAAGTTTCTATAATGGATATTTATGTTCCTAATCGTCGAGATGAAGAGGTAGGAAAGTGAACAAGAATATCGGAATTGAATATCAAAATTAGAAAAGATGAACCATCTAATAAAAGTTTTTTAATTAATCAAGATGGTTTATTAATTGAAACTTATAGTGCCATTAGTTTTATTCAAGATATGAATAAAGTAACCATCAAAAATGTGAAATCAAAAATTAAAATTATTCCTAATAAAATAGTTTCTGGAAAACATAATATCGAAATGTTTCATATTAAGAATATATCTAAGACAGAACCACCCTTAATTGTTGCTAAAACTATTGAAGGTTTAAAAATAAATAATTCTTCAAAAAATAATAAAGCAATTTTTAAAAAATCATCAAGTTCAGAAGATTCAATAAATGATATTATTGGCCATATTTATTTTTCGGAAAATACTTATTATGATTTGAAAGATGAAAATACACATTCTGGAATTGGAGCTAACTCAAAAAACGGCTACATAGTCCCTTATAATTTTAAAGGTAATTTAATCCCGATATTAAATATAGATATTGATTCAATATACAATATTTTAATTGGATTCTCTAATCCTATTAAAAATGCATATTTTGACAAAAGTGATGGATTAATAAAATTAACAATAAATGAATCAAATAATTTATATGACGAAAGTTATGAACCACAAAATAAAATTTCTAATTTTAATTTTTCAACTTTAATTTCAAATAATTTATCTTTAGCAGATATTATCAAACTGGAAAAACGTGTTTAATAAATCAAATAAAAAGATTAATATTAACTATAAAAAAGTTTTAATGATTTCGCTTCCGATACTAATTGTTGGGTTGTCGGTAGGTTGTTATTTTATTTTCAAAAATCCCGAGCAACCAAAAACTATAAATCCTATTATAGAAAATCCTCCTATTGAAGAAGAAAAAGAAGTTTTCCCTGTCATTAAAGCAAGTGATTTTTATCACTTGATAGAGTTTGAAGATGGCAAACCATTTATTGGAGATAAAATGATGTCTGCGATTATTAAAGATGTTATTACTAGGTTGGGTAGTGTTGATGGAGATATAAATTTTTACATAATTAAAAATAGTAATCTCCAAAAAACAATTTATTTTAAATGAATTTATAAAGAAAAAGAAATAAAAAAAACTTACATTATTTCAATAAATGCTCTATAATTTTTATATGATTAATCAAGATAAAGTTTTAAATATTATTAAAAAAAGAACAGACAAAAAATTTAACAATTCAACAGATATTAAGTTACTTGGATTGGACTCTCTGGATTTAGTTGAACTGGTTATAGAGATTGAAGATGAACTAAACATCAAAATCCCAGATCAAGATTTACCAAATATTAAAACAATTGATGATCTATTGAAAGTTATTGAAGATAAATAATTTTTATATAGTAAGGGTGTAGTTCAATTGGTAGAACAGCGGGCTTCAACCCCGCATGTTGTGGGTTCGAGTCCTGTCACCCTTGCCATTTTTTTTTGCCTTTTTTAAATATTAATCTCTTTTTTGTTTAAAATATAATATAATTTTAAAAATAAAGATTTGGAAAATTATTAATATGAAAACTACACAAAAATATACCAATAGCATGAAGCATAAAGTAACAAGAAAATATACTTGTACCAGAAGAGTAAATAAAGAAGGCAGAAAAATATGAGTTGTTTTAGAAGACGGTAGAGTTTTTTATCGTATTTTTAGAAATCGTTCATTAGCTATTAATTATTTCGTTAAACTAAAAACTATATACGCTGAAATGCTAGTTCAAGATTTAGTTGACAATGTTTTTTCTAGAATAGTTTTTACTAAATTAGAAACAGTTAAAAAAGGTTTAATTAAAGATTTTGAAGATTTTTTTGGAAGATCGGAAGAGCACACGTCTGAACTCCAGTCACTAATGCGCATCTCG
>CAMRCV010000072.1 GCA_947041065.1 uncultured Mycoplasma sp. | reverse complement strand
TGATCCAGAGTTGAAAAAAGAAAAAAAAGAAACTAAAGACAAAGCAAAAGCTAAAAAAGCTAAAAAATAATTTTAAACAATATAATTATTAAAAACATAATTAATTTTATGTTTTTTATTATTAGAAAAAATGAGGAGTTCTATTTTAAGATATGAAAGAAGAAATAATTAACGATTTAGAAAAAAAATCAAAATTTGTAACCATCACTTTAGATGATGAAACAACAGTTGAAGCGGAAGTAGTTTTTACTTTTGAAGAAAACGGAGACACCTTTATTTTATATGCTATTGGTGATATGGTTCATCCAGCTAAAATAGCTGAAGATGATTCTTTGATTATGATTCAAGATGATGAATGAGAAATAGTTGAAAAAATATTTAACGAATTCATGGAAGATGAAGAAAACGATCTTTTTGAAGATGAAGAATAATTAATGGAAATGTCACAATTAACAAAAAACCTTCTAATTTATTCTGCTGTTGCATTTGTGATTGTTGCTTTGATATTTTTGTCGGTAGTTTTATTTAAGGTTTATAAAATAAAAAAAACTATTAAGAAGGACACACTTGATATTTTAAGTCAAGAATCTGTAACTGATGGTCATTTAAAAGTAATTGAAAGAGCAGACTTTGGTGAACCTATTTTTGAATTAAGAGACGCTATTTTAAATCCTTTGGATGATGAGATAGTAGAATTTTCTATTAATAGCATCATTAAAAATAATTTCAAAACAATATTAATGTTAGGACATACAACAGCTTATGAAATAATCTCAATATCTAATAAAACAAACTGTAGTATTGATGTTTTAGCAAGTGATTTTAATGAAGCAGAATACAAGAATGTTCTTGCTAATGAAAAATTAAAATTCGATCATAAATTAAATATTGTTCAAGAAATAAATAACTCACAAAAGTACGATGCTATTTTATTGTTATCAGCAAAATCAAATTGGTTACCTACTTACGAAACGCATATTGATAATTTGTGTGAAAAAGGAATGTTTATAATTGCCAATGTGACAAAACATAAAGTTTGAAAAAAAGAAATAGTGAGCAAAATAAGAAAAAGTAATTTGAATTATGATATTCTTAAATGATATAAGGGTTTTATTTTAATTGTAAAATAAACAATGAAGGATAACATATGAAAATGGAAAAAACACTACTTACCAAAGAAAAAATACAAGAACTGAAACTAGAGTTAAAAAAATTAATAGAAAAAGATAGAGTTGAAGTAATTCAAGAAATAAAAGATGCAAGAGCTCAAGGTGATTTATCTGAGAATGCAGAATTTGATTCAGCTAGAGAAAAACAAGGGATTATTGAAGATAGAGTTAGAGAACTTGAAGATTTATTAGAAAATTCAGATATTTTAACTAAACAATCTTCTAATTCATTAGTTTCAATTGGATCAACAATAGAAATTAAATTTGCAAAAACTTCAAAAATAGAAAAATTTACAATAGTTACAACTTATGAAACAAATCCATTTGAAAACAAAATAAGTAACCAATCACCACTAGCTATTGCTTTGATGGGTTCTAAAAAAGGCGATGTTGTATCTGTTGATGGTCCTGAAAAGTACGAAGTAACTATTATGAGCATCATAATATAATAGTATGAAAATTGAAGACATAAAAGATGAAAGATTTACAAAAATTCTTTTCACACAAGCACAAATCGAAAAAAGAATATTAGAACTTTCTCAATGAGTTGATGAAACATATCAAGGTTCTAAGGATCTTGTTTTGATCGGTCTACTTAAAGGTTCTGTTCCTTTTCTGGCCCAACTTATTAAAACCATTAAAACTGAGCACACCTTGGATTTTATGACAATTTCTTCTTATGGAGGAGAAATTTCTAATTCTGGAAACATCAAAATAATTATGGATTTAATTACTGATATTAAGAATAAAGATGTTTTGATAGTCGAAGATATAATTGATAGCGGAAGATCTTTAGAAAAAATTAAAGAGAATTTAGTTTTAAGAAATCCGAAATCTTTAAAAATTGTTACTTTACTTGATAAACCATCAAATCGCAAGGTAGAAATATCAGCAGATATTTCAGGTTTTATTGTTCCTGATGAATTTTTAGCTGGTTTTGGTCTTGATGTAAAGGAAAAAATGAGGAACATTCCTTTTATTGGTGTTTTTAATAAAAAATATTTAGATAAATTGTAATTTATTTTATATAATTATTAATATGAAATTAATGATAGTAGTGGATTCCTCATCGGGATTAACAAAAAAAGAAGCTGAAGCAAGAGGATGAAATTACCTTTCTCTTTTTATAACAGTTGATGGAAAAGAATATGAAGACGGTGTCGAAATCACTTCAAAAAACTTTTTTGATATATGTAAGGTAGAGTCAACTGTTTCTACTTCTTGTTCATCTGTAATTCAAATTGAAAACTTATTGCACAAAATATCAAAACAAGATACTTTTGTATTGTTTTACACTATATCAAAACATTTATCATCGCAATATAAAAATGTTTTATTAGCTACTAAAAATTTTGAGAACGTTCATGTTATTAATTCAGAAAACATTTCAATACCAATCATTAAAGAAGTTGTGGAATTTGAAATTGGAGTTAAAAATAAAGAAATTACCATTCAAGAAGGTATTGATATTATTGAAAACAAGACTTCAAGAGAACTTGATAATATGGTTCTTTTCCCTAAGTTCAATGATAACTTAGTTAGAGGTGGAAGATTATCTCCGTCATCAGCCAAATTAGCAAAGCTTTTAAAGATAATACCAATAATTAGTTTAAGAAATGGTAAATTAGAAAAACTAGGCAAAGGTAGAATTTTTAATAAAACAGTAGTTAATACAACTGTTGATATTTATAAAAAACTAAATTCTTCTACTGAAGATTGAGTTTTGATGTTTGGTCATTCTAATAACTCTGATAAAGATTCTATTATGGAAGACATTTCAACATTGACAAAAAATAAAAAACCATTTATAGAATTGTACATTCCGCCAGTAATCGCAATACACACCGGATTAGAAGCAATCACACCTTGTTTTCTAAAATTAAAGTATGATGTCAAACTATACGGTTTTGAAAAGATCAAAGGTTAATAACACATGAGTTCAAATAAAAGTTTTCCAAAAGTTTTCCAAAAGTCTACTGAAAGAGCTTCAACTAAAAATAAGTTAATATCTTATTCATTAATGTGAATGGGAGTGGGTGTAGCGATAATTTTTTTGATGACTTACTTAGTTATGTCTGTTCCAGCAATAGGTAATATTGTTCAAAAAATAGCATCATCTCAAGGATGACCAATTCTTTTGGTTGTTAATATCGGTTTAGTAATTGGAATTTCTTTTTTATCTCAAAAATTAAACTTACCAACCTTAATTCTGATGTATATGCTTTTTGTTTTTATTCAAGGGTTATTTGTTTCATCTACTTTGTATTATTCAGGATTTGGCGTTCAAGCTGAAGGTATGAAAAATGTATTTTTATTATTTTTAGTTC
This sequence comes from uncultured Mycoplasma sp., assembly GCA_947041065.1. GTDB lineage: Bacteria > Bacillota_I > Bacilli_A > Mycoplasmatales > Metamycoplasmataceae > UBA710. The sequence goes on along the minus strand of CAMRCV010000072.1, from coordinate 589 downwards.
CTTCTGGTATTTTTGTCTTAATGGGATTATTAGGATTTTTCCAAGTCTTTGATTTTTCTAAAATTGGTCCATTCTTGATGTTTGCAACTATAGGACTAATGATTTTCTCAATATTCTTAGTGTTTTTTGGAGGCGCAAGAGCAGAAAAATGATATTCATTAATGGGTATGGTAGTTTTTTCTTTATGAATTGGTTTTGATATTTGATGAATTCAAAGAACTTCAGATCAAATAGAATCATCAGGCGGAATGTCAAATGAAGAATTAGTTAGAATGGGTTTAATATTCGGTATTCGTTTATTTATAGATTTTGTGAATATATTGATGTTTGCAGCTAGAGCTTTGAGATAATTTTTTAGCAAGTTATGAACAATAATGATATAATTTTAAAAATTATGTCAAGGAGTTAATGTGGTTGATAAATTTGCTAAAAAAATATTATTTATAGGAATGTCAATCATTTCTGTGGCACCAATTACATTTTTTTTATCTTGTTCTAATCAAACTAACACTATTGAAAATCAATTATTAGATTTAGAACTTAAAAATTTTGTGCAATTAAGAATTGAACCAACTGATGAGAAGTTATC
>CAMRCV010000071.1 GCA_947041065.1 uncultured Mycoplasma sp. | reverse complement strand
CTTCATTGAACAGTAACGCCCATAGCACTTAAGGCTGCAGTGTCCAATAAATTTAACCACTTAATACTTGTTGTAGTTCCTTCACCTTTAATTAAAGAAACTTGATTAATAAAGGCAGTTAAGTCTAAATCCTTTTGCACAGTTGCAGTATCAATATAATTAACTTGAGGAACATAAGATGCATCACCAAAAATTTGATTAGAAAAATAATTTTCTTTTCCATAATCAGTAAATTCAAATCTAGCACTAATTTTAGTTAAATCAAAATTATTTAACGCATCACCTCTCAATTTACTCAATTTAGCAATTAGTTCTGTTGAAGAAACAAAAGTAACGCCATCAGTAGAATATCCAACAAAAAGAATTTTTTTCATTTCTTCTAAAGACTCAGTTCCCAAAACAAAAAGAGAATCTTTTTCTTCAATTTGTAAATTAATTGTAGAACCAGTAACACTTAAGTGAGCTGAATTAGTTAATGCCATAGGATCAATAATAATTTCTTTTTTACCTTTAGCAATTACCTCTATTTCAGGAGAAGTATAAAAACGATTTGTATAAACTCTATTTCACATTACATAAGAAGTTCTATTTTCTTCAGCAATATTTAAACGAAATTTAAAAACTTTACTTCCTGAAGCATCATATGTTTTGGCATTAAATTCAGTTATATTTTCTCAAGTAGTTGTGCCTGGAGCTAAAACTTGAAGATCGATTCCTCTTTCTTGAAAAAATGAAAATTCATAGCCTAATCCAGCAATAGAAACAGAATTTAAAGATTCACCTTCTACTGATAAACCAGTAAATCAATCAGCAACAAACTTAGAAGTTGCTTGCATCATTGACCCCGCAGGAACTTCTGCAGCTAAATCATTATATTTAACAAAAGTATTAGCAAGCGTACCTGTAACTGCATCATAAATTTTTTGAGGTTCTTTATTTCATTTATATAATACTCCATCTATAACATCACTTTCAGGCCCAGTACCAGTAGGTAAAAACATTCTAGCATATATTGTAATTTCACTACGTAAAATATCTGTTCCTCCGATATAATTCGCAATTGCTTTATCAAAAGCTTCTCAGGTTGCTCAAGGTATAGTAGGAGAGGTTGGAGATGAACCTAAAGAATACTCTAATGTTAGTCCAGCAATTTTAGCTTGTTCTGTCATAGTTGATCTTTGATTAGGCTTAAATGCCACTTGTGAAGCAATATCTTTACCTTCATGGTATGAAATAGCAAAGGCAGATTGGATTGAATCAGATAAAGTTATATTACCAATTCATTTAATTGAAGCTCATTGAGTTGCTGTAAAACCATAACTAGGAGTTGCTGTTTTAAAATTTACATTCATTGTAATATCAGTCAAACTAGTTGTATCTTGAAAAGCCTTATTACCAATTGAAGTAACATTTTCAGGAATAATTATTTTTTTTAGTTTCCCCATTCCAGAAAATGTTTCATCACCAATACTAGTTACAGATTCAGGAATAATCAATTGTTCCAAAGATGAGACACCTAAAAGAAGTCTATGACTCAATGTTGTAATCTTGTTAGGCAGTGTAAGAGAAGTTAAAAATGTATTATCTTGCAAGGCTTGTTCTCCTAAATTTACAATCGAATTAGGCAATATTAGACTAGTGATTCCTGTGCTAGCAATACCCCTAACTTTTATAGTGTGTAGTTTGGAATCAGGAGCAAAAGTTAAAATTTTTAATGTTGGCATAGAGGCAATTGCACCATTGTCAATTACTTCAATTCCAGCAGGTATTTCAAGAGCAGTTAATGTGTCTCACAAATTCATTGCATTTGGTGCAAGTTCTTTTGCGTTGGGTAAATATTTTGCTCAATCTGCTAAAGTTATTGTCTCTTTTTCATCAAAACCAACAGATTTTAAAACATCAAAAGTAATAATTGTTGCATCATTAGCTGTATAAACTCATTTAATTGCATCTCATTGAACTTGTGTAAAACCATACTTTGCAGTACCATCTCCTTTAAGATGATTAGGCATTGTAATGTCAGTTAGATTTGTAGTGTTTCGAAAAGCCGATGCATGAATACTAGTCATTGAAGATGGTATAATTATTTTCTTGATACCTGAATTTTTAAAAGCAACTGAATTAATGGTTGTAATACCTTCATGAAGGATAACTTCTTGAAGTAAGGGTGTTATTTCAAATAAACCAATAGATACATCTGTTAGTCCTCCAGGTAAAACAACCGATATTAAAAAAAGACATTGAGAAAAGACACCTTGACTAATAGTATGTACAGATGAAGGAACAATCATTGAAGTTATTTTTGTACCTCTAAATGCATCAAAACCTAAGAGTGTTAAGTTGGAACCATTAAATTTAACTATAGCTAAACTACTTGCCATACGAAAAGAATTGTCACCAATTTCTATTATTGATTCAGGTATTTCAATAGATTTTATAATTGTATTATTTTGAAATGCCGCTTCAATTGAAGTAGCTAATGGTAAATATGTCTTTCAATCAGCAAGAGTTATTACTTCTTTTTTATCAAAACCAACAGATTCTATAACTGCCTTAGTAACAACTGTTGCATCACTAGGTCCAAAAACTCATTTAATTGCATCTCATTGAGGTTGTGTAAAACCATACTTTGCAGTAGTGCCTCCTCTAAGGTCACCAGACATTACAACCTCTCCTATTTTACCTGTTGTGTCAACGAAAGTATCAGCAGCTATAGTTTTAACAGAAAATGGTACTTCTAATTTTGTTGTTGTAAATCCTGAAAAAGTTCCAGGATGAAAAGTATCTAGTTTCGAACCTTCTTCAAAACTGAATGAAGGAATATTTGCATTCTGGAATGCAAATTTAGAGATTGTAGTTACACTTGCAGGAATTACTAATGACGCTATGTCAGTGTTAGTAAAAGCTCCTTGCAATATGCCAGCTAATTTTGAACCAGCCTCAAAAGTCACACTATCTAATGAAAGATTCGTAAAAGAACTTGCTCCAAATTCTATTATTGTAGCAGGTATTTCAATTGATTTAGCCGCAGCACCAGCCCATGCATATGCACCAATAACATTAATATTTGGAGCCATTGATTTTCAATCGTTTAATGTAATAGTTGTTTTTGCATCTCAACCTATTTCTTTAACAATTACATTTGACAAAACAGTTGCTGTGGTTGGTTTAGCCGTTCATGTAATTGAATCTCATTGAGTTGCTGTAAAACCATATGGTTGTGTAACGGCAGTATAACTACCTTGTAAAGAAATAGGAAGTGTTATTGTTTTTAGATCACTAGTATTGTTAAAGACATTATTACCAACAGTTTTAAGTAAAGGTGAAGCCACAAAAGAAGTAATTTTTGAATTTTCAAATGCTGAATTTTCAATTACTTCCAGTTTAGATGCAGGGCCAAATTCCACTTTCAAAAGCGGAGTTGTTCTAAAAGCTTGTACACCAATCTTTTGAACGCTATCAGGTATTTTAATTCCTGTTATTTTAGACCCTTCTAAAAAACTAGTTGGTAATTCTGTAATTAAAGAATTATCTTCAAAATATAAACTAGACAAATTTGAATTAAAACCAAAAGGAGATGCTTCTATTACTGTTATTTCATTTGGAATGGTAATTGAAGTCAAGGCAGTAGCGTCAAGAAAAGCTGATGATTCTATTTTAGTGATGGATTTAGCTCTTGATCAATCACTTAATGTAATAGTTGTTTTTTTATCTCAACCCAGAGAAGCCACCACTTCTGCTGTCAAAGTAGTTGCTGTGGATGGTGAATAAACTCATTTAATTGAATCTCATTGAGTTTGTGTAAAACCAAACTTTGCAGTAGCGCCTCCTGCTCCAGGAAGATATCCCATTGTAATGTCTGTAAATTTAGAATTTGTGAAAGCATCACTAGCTATAGTTGTAACCTTTAACGGTAAATTTAATACTTTAATATTTGAATTTTGAAAAGTACTTGCTCCAATATTAGTAAATTTTGAGTCTGGATGAAAATTAAGAGTTCCAGTTGCCCCTTTAAATGCTGCATCTCCAATTGTGTCTAAGCCACTAGGAAATGATCATACACCTTGTGAGCTTTCAAAAGCATAAT
>CAMRCV010000070.1 GCA_947041065.1 uncultured Mycoplasma sp. | reverse complement strand
GTCCACAAAGATTCTGATATTAAAAATAATAATTTTTATGAAGTTATAAATAACCAAAATAATGCATATTTACAAATATATAAAATAGATAAAGATTTACCTAATTACTTAAAATTTAATCAAAGACAAGGATTTGTGGATTCTGAGATTTCTATCTTTCAAGACGATATAGTGCTTGATAATAGACAAAACAAGAAAAAGTGATAAATAATAAATATTGACAAAGTTATGATCAATATTTATATTAATTACTACACTATTTCGATAAAAAATATTTATTATGCTATCAATAAAAATATAATAATAATTTAAAAAGTTTTTAAACGGGAAACAAAAAAGAGAAACAACATAATTGATAATTGTAATTGGAGAGAAAACTATTGAATTTATGAAACCAAAAATGTTTATTACACCACTTATATAAATTGATATTACAATAGATGATAAATATGCAAACGACATAATGAGCGGAACTTTTATTTTTTTATTTTTAATATCAGAAACGAAAAGAATACTAAAAGTTATTAAATACGTAAAGATGAAAGATATAGAAAAAATAACAAAAGGATTAATTGCAAACATTAGCAGCATAAGAAAAGTTAGAATGTCTATTTTTTGAAATTTGTTTTTCAAACATTTTTTATTTACAAAACAAAGCAATAAAAATAAAAAAGCTCTTAGGCTAGATAAAGAAAAATTAAGAAGATATAAGTACATCAAAATTATCAAAAATCCTATTAAATTTCTATAAGTATTTTTGAGCTTTAATTTTTTAAGAAAAAATAAAATAATTGACATTAATAAATTAATGTGAAACCCAGATATCACAAAGAGATGCAAGATTGATATGTGTTTTATTTTTTCATAAAGTTCTTTATTTAAATCATTTTTTTTACCAATCAAAATTAAGGAAATATACTTAACATAAAAATTAGGGCCCTTTAAAAAATAATTGATAATTTTAGACCTAATAGAGGTCTTGTTATTAACTTTTGACAAACTAACATTTGTCGCTAAATATTTTACTCCTAAAGACCTTAAATAGTAACTGTATTTCTCTTTTTTAAAAGTTAAATCTTCAACGTTCAATGTTTGGACATTAATCAAATCATCTATATTAAAAGAACTTTTTGATTTTAATAATATTTTGTGATAATTATCATCAATAATATAACCAGAAGGAATGACTTTACTTATTCTATAATTCCCATTAATTTCCTTAATAGGAAGGGGAATATTAAACAAAGAAAAAAAGAACATGGAAGGGAAAATAATAATGACTAAACCAATAAATCATTTTCAAGAAATGATTAAAAGAAAAAACATAAAAGTGATAATAAACACAAGTCATGTAACATCTTTTGTTTCGTAGTATAGAAAAGAAAATATCAAAATTAATGCAAACAAAAAAAAGATTAAGAAAGATCAATGCGTTCTTTTAAATAAACTAGTGTTTTTTCGCCAATTCCTGAAAGATCATCTATTTCACTTCATGTCGGAACTCCTTTATTTTCATTTTTATATTTAATTATTGTTTTGCAAATATTTTCCTTGATTCCTATTGACCTTAATTGATTAATAGTTTTGATTTCTGAATAATTAATTTTAGGTATTTCTCCTACTCTATAAGGAACAACAATTTCAAAAGATTTATTTTGCTTAAAGTCTAGTCCCAATAAATAAATGTCAGCCGAACTTTTTACATTTGCTTTAAAAATTATTTCTCGGATTGTTTGGTCTTTTTCAAAAAAATAATCACCAGGTATGTCAACTGCTCCTGATATTGAAGCAATCAATTTATTATCGATGATTAAAGATGATTTATTTTCCATGAAATTATTATTAATGTAATAAACAATACCAATTGACAAGATTCCAAGAATTAAAGATGCTATTAAGCTTTTAATAAAAATTTTCACTACACAATACCCCATATATTAATGTCTGTTTTTTACTATTCATATATAGAAAAAAAATATTTTATTAAAAATGAAATGGATAATTATTAATTTATCAATATTTACATATATAATTTGTTTTTAATGCAAGAAAATATGTTAATCGGAATTCATCAAAGACCCAAATCTATTTTTAAATTTTTGATTTTATCCTTACAACACGTTTTTGCAATGTTTGGATCAAATGTTTTAGTTCCAATATTAGTTAATGAATCCGCTGGATATGAAGTAATACCTATTCAAGTGGCTTTTTTTTGCTCAGGTATCGGGACAATAATTTATTTATGTATGACAGGATTTAAAGTCCCGATTTATCTGGGTTCTTCCTTTGCTTACCTAGGAGCAATGACCACAATGTGAAGTACTTCTGGTTATAATATTTTTTTATCATTAATGATTGTAGGAGTTATTTATATTATTGTCGCTGGTATAATTCACTTTACCAAAGGTCAAGCATATATTAAAAAAATATTATCTCCCGTCATAGTCGGCCCCGCAATAATGATGATTGGTTTATCATTAATGACGAACGCTGCAAAAGATTCTTACTTCAATCCAGCTTATGCGACTGACTTAGATTTAGGAAGTCGTTGAGCATTAATTGTTATTGCTATATTTACATTTTCAATAATTGTTTTTTGTTTTGTGTTTGCTAAAACATTTTTAAAAATGATTCCAATATTAATTGCTTTAATTTTAGGAACTTTATTTTCTTTATTCGTTTGAGGTGTGGCAAATGGTGTTGGCAATGCTGATTTAGCTGAAAAATTATTCCCTCAATCTAATTTGAATAAATTAATGGATTATCAAAATTGAACTTGATATCCAGATATTACAAATATGTGAAGTAAAAGTCCGATCGCAAATAATAACTGATCATTTAAGGCTGAAACTTTTTTAGCAATCATTCCTTTATCGATAATCACAATGTCCGAACATATTGGCGATCATGTTAATATTGGTAACTTAACTGGAAATGATTTCATTTCTAAAAAACCAGGTCTTTCTAGAACATTAATTGGAGATGGAATTGCGACAATAGTTTCAGCTTCAATGGGCGGTCCTGCAAATACTTCTTATGGAGAAAATACATCTGTAATAGCTATGACAAGAATTGCTTCAGTGTGAGTTATTTTCGCAGCCGCTTGTATGTCGATTGGGATTTCATTTTTGGCACCCATTAGTCAGTTAATTTCAATTATTCCCAAACCAGTTATTGGTGGTGTCGAGATTATTTTATTTTCATTAATTGCGATTAATGGTTTAAAGTTATTAATCAACTATAAGGTTAATTTTTCAAAACCTAAAAACATTATTATCTTTTCTTTAATTGCGGTAATGGGTTTAGGTGGTGCTATCTTTAATTTCTCTCCATCAGTTGCCCTATCAGGAACTGGAGTAGCTATCTTAATTTCGATATTTTTAAATATCTTATTACCAAATAAAAAAGAAGATGATAGCGATTATATTCAACACGTGGACTTAGCCCCTTCCGATATCACAAATAATATGAAAAATATTACAGAGAAGAGTAAGAAAATATTCAAGAAAATCAGAAAGAAAAAAGATAATACTGATGTTGAAGATGAAAATACTTAATATTTAGACAAATATTGTCTTTTAAGTGTTAAAAAAATATATAATAATTTTGCATTGGTCAATTGCTGCAGTAATGTAGAGGAAAGTCCGCGCTAGCACCATCTGCGATGATGGTAACGTTCATGTTAGATCAAATAAATCTAAGCCTAGACGACAAGTGCCACAGAGACGAGCTTATTAAGTTAAGGTGAAACGCGGTAAACTCCGTGAGCTAGAAACCCAAATTTTGGTAGGGGAATTCGCATTAGAGAACTGAATCGAGTGCGAGAGGGAAACCTAGATAAATAATTGACACTCTTTTAGAGAACAGAACGCGGCTTATAGATGCAAACCATGCTTTATGCATGGTTTTATTTTTTAATTAATATCTTTTGGAATGATTGAATTGAAAAAATAAATATTTATACCCCTTAACTATGCATTATCTTTGGTTTTCTTATATAATTGTTATTATTAATTAGTTAGAGGAGAAGATATGGGTTGAGTAATGTGACTGGTTATGGGACTACTTGTAGGTGTAATGATTTTCTTTTTAGGATTTAGTTACTTTCGTGACAAAAAGAAAAATAAAATTGTTATTTATAAAAAAATTGAACTAAAAAACATCACTGCAAAAACCTCAAAAGAA
>CAMRCV010000069.1 GCA_947041065.1 uncultured Mycoplasma sp. | reverse complement strand
CATTAGTGACTGGAGTTCAGACGTGTGCTCTTCCGATCTCAATAAAACAAATTCCAGTTGAGTCTTTTTTACTCGCAACATTTAGGTTTTGTTTATTCGCTATTTCTCGAACTTCTTTTTTAGTTAAATCACTTAAGGGAAAAATAACTTTTGAAAGTTGATCATTAGAAAGTTGAGAAAGAAAATAAGATTGATCTTTTGTTTCGTCAAGTCCTCGATACAGTTTCCCATTTTTAGTCATTGCATAATGTCCTGTTGCTAAAAAATCAGCCCCTAATTCTTCAAGAGCATAATTCAATAATTTATCAAATTTAATGTATTTATTGCACAATATGTCAGGGTTAGGTGTTCGACCTTTTTTGTATTCACTAATAAAATTTTCAAAAACTGAAGATCAATATTCTTTAACAAAGTCAACTCTATGAATTGGAATACCAATTATTTTGGCTGTTTCGACAGCATCTTGATAGTCTACTTCTTGAGGACAAATTGCATCATTAATACTTTTATTTCCTAAAGTATCATTATTAGCAAAAGAGTCTCAATTTCGCATAAAAACACCTATGACTTCATGGCCTTGTTCTTTTAATAAATATGCTGAGACAGCAGAATCTACTCCACCACTCAAACCGATTACAATTTTAGCCATTATTTTCCATACCCTTTTTCTCTTAAATCATCATATATTCGTGTTGCTTGTTCTTCATTCTTATTGGTGTCAACAATTGTTTCTTCATCAAATTCATTATTAATATAAACATAGTTTTCAGGCAAGTATGAGTCACTGTGTTTTTCCGCTAATTTAGTTTCTACATATGCGTGAACTCCAGAAATAATTAATGTAATCAATAAGATAACTAAAACTGTAATATTTGTAATTTTAACAGATCAATCATCAATTAAGAAAATGTCCACAAAAGGTTGTATGAAAAAGTATAGTGTTCCTATTGATAAAAATATTACTGATATTCAAGCAAAAGGTAAAAATAACTTTGACTTTTCAACAATTGTTTTTTTATTTTTTCTATTTAAGATTCCTCCAAATATTGCTATTCCAATAAATACAAAGGCGAACAGAGAAGTATAATTAGACAAAGAATCAGCCATTGCATAAATATGTAAATATCCAGTCGAAGTGCTTGAAGGTGCTGAACCTGGCTTTCAAAGAAAAACTGTAATTGGTATCATGATAATATTAATAATCATAATCATTGTTCACAATAATAAAAAAGAAGCTGTTTTTTTAGAAACTTTGGGAAATTTTTTATATATTCAACTCAATATATAAAATGATTTTTCTTCTGTTGCAATTTCATACAACCTATTAGAAGATAAACAATAACCATTAACAATACCTAAAACTGCAGATACAATCATAACATTTAAAGTAATTGATAATCAACTTGGCATTCCAGCTATTCCAGTAGAAGAACCATTATTTGGCGGCAAGGCAAAAGCGATAGATAAATATAAATATGTTAAAGAGATGATAATCAATCCTACCAACATAATTCATGGCATTTGTTTTTTGTTTTTTAAACTAGATCTTAATGTTGTAATTGTAAAGAAACCGTCAAAAGCAAATAAAATTGCTGGAATAGAAGCAATAATTCCCAAGCCTGGATGTAAACCATTCAAACCATCGGGTATTTCTGGCGGATTTGGCACAGATCCACCACTAGATGCAGATATGTAAGCAAAGATTGGCAAAAGGACAATAGGAATGAACTTAATTATTGTAAATCCTCATTGGATCCCTTCTCCCATTCTTAAAGAAACTCAAGAAAAAAATAATAATCAAGAAACAATAGCAATAGATATCAATGTTGGTCATAAGTCATTATCAAACAAGACGTTGCCCGTGACAGCAATGGAAACATCATCCATAGAGGCGACAACATAAATTGGCAAACAAACCAGTGTTAGCGGATAATAAATCAACAACATATAGGATGAAGAAAATTTATGTATCTTAGTGCTAGTAAAATTTTTAACTCATGTCAAAATCCCTTGATCATTTTTTGATGATGATGATAATTCAACTAAAGCAAAACCAATCGCCATAATACCAACTATACTTACAATTCAAGAAATGATTGCAAACATTAAGTCATTGTGCGAATTAGATAATATTGATTGGTTTTTTAGGAAAATACCAGAACCAATAGTTCCTCCGGTTATTATAACTAAAGCGGTTAAATAACCGATTTGTTTTGCTTTTTTACTCATATTTTCTCCATATTTTAATAAAAAAACAAACCACTTTTAAAAAGGTTTGTTAATTTTTATTTTTTATCCAAAGCTACTTGTGCTTTATCAAAAATTATTTTAAAAATGTCAGGATTGTTAATTGCTAATTCTGATAACATTTTTCTATTAACTTCAATATTCGCAGCTTTTAAACCTTCTATAAATCTAGAATATGATAATCCCATAGGACGTGTTGCAGCATTAATACGTGCAATTCATAATTTTCTAAAATTTCTCTTAACTTGCTTTCTATCTCTAAAGGCATATACTCAACCTTTTACAACTTGCTGTTTAGCAACTTTGTAACCGATAGATTTATGTCCTCAATATCCTTTTGCTAATTTTAGTCACTTTTTACGTCTTCTTCTAGTAACTATTCCGCCTTTTACTCTCATAAATTTCTCCTATTTTCTTTTTTTGTTTTGTTGTTTTATTATTAAAATAAACCTTTGAATCTTTTTACATCAGAAGGATGCATCATATCCGATTTACGAGATTGTCTTTTTTGCTAAGTGAGATCTGTATGCTTGACCTCTCTTAACTTTACCTGTACCAGTTACTTTAACACGTTTAGTAATTGCACTTTTAGTTTTCATTTTTGGCATTATCTTCGTTCTCCTTATTTTTATTTTTATTTTCTTTATTTAATTGAATAACTTTTTTCTTATCTTGTTGTAAAAACATATCTAAGAATCTTCCTGAATTCAAAACCGGTTCTTTAGTTATTGTAGCAATATCTTCAACTTCTTTAAAAAAAGTGTTTAAAGCTGCATATCCTAATTCTGGTCTTTGGGATTCTCTTCCTCTAAACTTTAAAGAAATTTTAACAATATCTCCTTCAAGCAAGAATTCTCTAGCTTTTTTAGCTTTAGTTTTTAAGTCGTTAATACCAATCAAAGGAGTTAATCTAATTTGTCTATTTTCAGTTCTAGATTGTTTAGATTTTTCTTCTTTTTTCTTCTTTTTACGATCATACTTAAATCTTCCGTAATCCATAAATCTAGCAATAGGTTTTGGAGTGGTAGAAATTAAAACTAAATCTAACTTTTGTTCTAAAGCACTATCTAATGCTTCTGCCCTGGTCATTACACCTATTTTTTCGCCATTTACTCCAATAATAAAAATTTTTGGAAATAAAATGTGCTCGTTGATAATGTGTTCTGGACCTGGTTTTCTTTTTTTCGAATTTGATGATGTATCAATAATGATGAACCCCTTATTAAATATTGAAAATAAATTATTTGTTTCATTAATAACTATTAATTTTTAAATGTATGTTATAGCTAAACCCAAGATATAAATCATGAGGTGAGAAATGAATCTACTTTCTGCAACAATTATTATTGCTTTTTAATGATAACATAAATTAACTTTTTTTCAATAAACTTATACTATATATTTCGATAAGGTTTTCTAAAAGAGAAACAACAGTTAAAGGACCTACTCCACCTATTGTTGGTGAAATTGCTGAAGCTTTATTTTTAATAGATTCGAAATCCACATCCCCATATATTTTATTAGATGATCCGACTTTACTAACTCCAACATCTATAATAACGGCACCAACTTTAATATTATCCGCTTTAACTAAGTGTGGCGAACCAGCAGCAACAATTAATATATCAGCTTTTTCTGAGCCATCTATACCAGTTGTTAAGTTAAAACTATTGACAATACCTCCCATTCTTTTTAAAAGCTCTTTGGTCGGCTTGCCTACCAAGTTAGATTCACCGATAACACAAATGTTTTTATCTTTAATAGAGATATCATAAAAAGAAAGTAAGGAAATAATCGCTTTAGCTGTTGCTGGAAAAATACAATCTTGATTTTGATAAAGTAAATTATGGTTTGCTTGAGACAATCCATCAATGTCTTTTTTGATATCAACCGCATCTAATATTAATTGTTTGTCTAAGTGTTCAGGTAATGGTAATTGAATTATCAATCCATCTGTTTCTTGAGATTCTTTTT